>CANQIK010000054.1 GCA_947624085.1 uncultured Bacilli bacterium | reverse complement strand
ATAGAATAAAAAATAAAATAGTTGATGTAAGAAAAAATATGTAATTTATCTCTTACAAAAACTATTATACGAGGAGAAATAACTATGCAAGAAGTTTATGAATTTTTAAAAGAATGTGAAACATATTATTTAGCTACTATTGATGGCAACCAACCAAGAGTAAGGCCCTTTGGGACTGTCGATATTTTTGAAGATAAGCTTTATATTCAAACTGGTAAAAGCAAAAATGTTTTTAAACAAATGACAGAAAATCCTTATATAGAAATATGCGGATATAAAAATGGTAAATGGATAAGAGTCAGTGCAGAAGTAGAAGTAGATGATAGCTATGAAGCTAAAAAACATATGCTTGATAATTATCCTAATTTACAAGATAAGTATTCACCTGATGATGAAAATACTCAAGTTCTATATCTAAGAAATGCTACAGCAGTAATTAGTTCCTTTACTGAAGATGATATAACAATCAAATTCTAACTTACAAAAGAGGCAAAAAAGTGTTAAAATGCTATTAAGAGAAGATATAATAGCTATAAACAATGAGTAGCAATAATTGCGTAAGTCCAATTGTATTATGGGCTTGCGCATTTTTTATATTATAGTGAGGTTAAAAATGTATAAAGTAAATGATTATGTAGTTTATAAGAAAGATGTTTGCCAAGTTAAAGAAATAAAAGATAACTACTATGTATTATCTTTAGTTAATGATGAATCATTAATAATTAAAGTACCTGTATCAAGTGAAGAAAATTGTTTACGAAATATTATGAGTAAAAAAGAAGCTTTAACTTTAATAAATAATATTCCTAATATAGAGCCATTAAGTGATATAAATGATAAATATATAGAAAAATATTATAAAGATTTACTTCATAATGGCACTCATGAAGATTTAATTAAAATTATTAAAACTACGTATCTTAGGAATGATGACCGCTCTAAAAATAAAAGGAAACTAAGTGAAAAAGATAGTAATTATTTTGCTCAAGCTGAAAAATACTTATATAATGAGATAGCTGTTGCTTTAAATATGTCTTTTGAAGATGCCAAAGATTACATTATTAAAAAAGTCCAAGAACTTATAGGATAAATAATTTACTTAATTATCTTTTTATGATAATATCTTTTTAGAAATGTCTTTAAAGGAGGAATTATATGCATTGCATTAGAATATTAACTGATGAAGATTTTGGCCTTGCAATAAAAGAATTTATAAATCCTAAAAAACGCTCAGGAGCCCGCGGAATTATATTAAATGAAGAGGGTAAGGTAGCTATATTAAACAAAAGCAATAAAAATGAATTTAAGCTTATAGGAGGAGGAATCGAAGAAAACGAAGATCCACAGTTAGCATTTAAAAGAGAAGCTTTAGAAGAATGTGGATGTGAAGTTGAAATAGATGATTTCTTGGGAATTATAAAGGAAGAAAAATCGCAAAGCAATTTTATACAAACTTCATATGTATATCTTGCTCATGTTACTAAAGATACTAAAGAATTACACTTAACAACTAAAGAAATTGATGAAGGAGCTAAGCTTTTATGGCTAGATATTGATGAAGCTATAAAGCAAATAAAAGATTGTGAACAAAAACTTGTATCATCTAAATATGAAGATGTATACTTTACCAAGTTTATTGTTCGGCGTGATTATTTTATTTTAGATTATTATAAAAATAATTACTGCCATAATGATTAAATTATAAATTACGGAATATACTATTAGTGTATACTATTGACATTTTCTAAAAAGGATAGTATATTTAAATTGCACTGATAAAGTGCGCAAATGTTTTTCGCTTCCGGGTGGTGCGAGTTATAAGTGATCCCGGTCGACAATGTTTTTCGCTTCCGGGTGGTGCGAGTTATAAATGATCCCGGTTGAAAATGTGGATAACTTCATCTTTTTGATGGAGTTTTCTTTTGCCCATAGTTAATATACAAAAGGAGATGATGATCTATAAAAGTTCAAACAGGGTATTTATATCACATTAAAGATGAATATTTTGATATCGTTAATGATGATAATTTAATGCAAAATCATGAAAGAGGTAAGAAAAGACCTACCTACTTTACGATTAAAGATAATGATATATTATGGTTTATTCCAATTAGCTCTAAAGTTGATAAATATCGGAAAATTATTGATAAAAAGATTAAAAAATATGGCTTTTGTAATACGATAATTATAAGAAGACTTGCTAATGAGGATGTTGCGATTCTTTTACAAAATGCTTTTCCGACTTTAGAAAAATATATTGATCATTTACACACAATTAATGGAGTTCCTTTAAAAGTGCCAACTGATTTACAAAATGAAATATTAGATTTATTCAAGAATATGATAGGGCTAAAACAAATGGGAATTAATTTATTTTTTACGGATATTGATAAATTAAAAGCCATGATGTTAAAAGAAATCTCTTAATTAACTGTAGGTTTGTCAAACAAAAGTGACAAAGTCACGACAATCCAACGATAGATTATTTTAGCTTGTTAAAATAATCACG
>CANQIK010000053.1 GCA_947624085.1 uncultured Bacilli bacterium | reverse complement strand
AAAGATTCTTCCATATCAATTTCTTTTTTGATTACATTTACCATAGACACCAACCTTTCCGACTATGATTTTTTCTAGCAAAAGAAAAAACCAATCTTTCGATTGATTCCTATATCAAAAGTTCGAATAGTTCGAACAGATTTCCCAATGGTGGAGTAGACGAGATTTGAACTCGTGTCCAATATGTTCTATTATACAATACCTACAAGTTTAGTACTATTTAGATTTCCTATTTAAATGGCTAGCACGAACCTCATAAATAGTAAGTTTAATAAATATTCGAAATTAATACTTAAACAATATTAATTTTATAATCTACTAAATATGAAACCCAAATTAAGCCCGTAGATAAAGCTTAAAATGGATTCTCCTTGCTAACTATGGTTAGGCAAATACTGGAGCGAAGCTATAAGAAGCTTCATTATTATTTTTGTTATTTATTTTTAGTGCATTTATAGTTTGCCAACTACTTGCAATCATACCTAGTAACATATGTCGAAACCAATAAACTACCCCAAGTTGTAAAATGATTATACCAAATAAATGTTCTTATGTCAAAAAATTATGGTTCTAAATCGCAGTGACTGCTTGGGTTCAATGATAAATCTTTGAAATCTTTTTTTAGAAATAAAGGATAAGCAGCAGCTCCAATCATAGCAGCATTATCAGTACAATATACCATTCTTGGAATATAAAGCTTCGCATGATATTTATTACATAATTTTTCCATTTCTTTTTTTAAATATGAATTTGCCGATACGCCTCCTGCAATAACTAATCTTTTAATATTTGTTTCTTTAAAAGCTTTTTCAACTTTTCTTATTAATTCATCAATCGCAATAGTTTGAAAAGAACAAGCCAAGTCTTCGGTTCTTATTATATTATTTCGCATTTTTTCAGTGTTAACTAAATTAATAATTTGACTTTTTAAGCCACTATAACTGAAGTTATATGTATCATCATCAACAGGCTTAGTAAGCTTATACGTATCTTTTCCTAAAGTAGCTGCTTTATCAATATGAGGTCCCCCAGGATATGGATACCCTAAAACTCTAGCCACTTTATCATAAGCTTCACCAATCGCATCATCCATTGTTGTTCCTAACATTTCAAACTCATAATCATCATGCATTATAGAAAGCTCGGTATGGCCTCCACTTACTACTAAAGCAATAAGGGGAAACTCAAGCTTATCTTCTAAATTATTAGCATATATGTGACCAATAAGATGATTAACGCCAATTAGAGGTTTATTATAAACAAAGCTTAAAGTTTTAGCAAATTCTACTCCTACTAATAAGGAACCTAGTAATCCCGGCTTATAAGAAACGGCTATTGCATCCATGTCGCCTATATCCATATTAGCTTTTTGCAATGTTTCTTCTAAAACCATTGTTATATTTTCAGTATGTCTTCGAGACGCTATCTCCGGAACAACGCCACCATATAAAGCGTGTTCTTTCATTTGCGTTAAAATAGTTAAAGCTACGACATCATGACCATTTTTGACAATTGCTATACTAGTTTCATCACAAGTAGTTTCAACCGCTAAGATAAATACATCTTTCACTTTAACACCTTCTTCATAACTAAAGCATCAACACCGTTATAATACTTAGGTCTAATAGAAATTGCCTCATACCCAGCACCTTTATATAAATTATAGGCAATATTATTATCTTTTGATACCTCAAGTAATATCTCATCAGCACCCTTTTCGACGCTTTTTAAAAGCTCTTTACCATAGCCTCGTCCGCGATATCTATCATCAACATAAATAAGTAGTACTTCGGCTTTTTTCTTTATTAGAGTGCATATTATAAACCCCACAATATTCTTATCTTCTTGAATATAATTCATTACATATATTTCACTATCAAGATACGCTACCAAATTATATTTATTACGAAATTTAGAATCATATTTAGTTCCTAATTCATAAATAGCCTTTATTTCATTTTTCGTTACTTTTTTCAGCATATTCAACACCTATAAGCTTAATATAAATGGGATTTACAGCATGGGCAGGAGTATAATCAAGAGTATCAGCATATTTTAAAACTTTACTCATATCAATAGAAACATCTGTATCTACAGATTTTTGTTGCATAAGACTTAAAAAATTAGAATTATTTAAATAATAATAGTCTTTAGCTTTCTTGTAATCATTAAATTCACCTATAAAGTAACCGTTACCATCAGAAAGGCCAACAATGTGATCTTTAGAGGATAAAGAAACATTCATCATATCTAAATAATCTATAACTTTAATGGGTTTTTTCAAAGTAAAAGCTAGGGTTTTAGCTATAGTCACTCCAAGTCTCACGCCAGTGAAAGAGCCAGGACCATTGACAACTAAAATTTCATCATAGTCCTCATTTTTTAATAATTTAGATAATAAAGGCATAATTAAAGTACTATTTTGTTTTTGGCCTATAACTTCCTCTTTTTTATATAATTTTTTATCAACATATAAATGCAAATTAATATCTGCATAATGAGTATCTATAAATAATGTTTTCATTATAACACAGAATCACAAAGTTCTTCGTATTCCACACCATATGGAGTAATAACGAGTACTCTGGTGTTTTCATCGATAATATTAAACTTAATTTCTAATCTATTTTCAGGCAATTTATCTTTTATAATATCTGCCCATTCAATTATGGTTACCCCACCGCTTTTAAAGTAATCATTAAAGCCAATAGTATTATCATTAAGATCCAATCTATAAACATCCATATGATTTAAAGGTAGTTCTCCATTATTATATTCTTTAACAACATTAAATGTTGGACTAGTTATAGTCTCTTCAATGCCTAAAGCTTTAGCAAATCCTTTTGTAAAAATAGTTTTGCCACTGCCTAATTCACCAATTAAACAAATAACCATGTTGGGAAATTTTTCAGATTCAAAGTTTTGAGCTAAAGTCATAGTATCTTTCTCATTACGAGAAGTATATTTATAGTTCATAAAATCACCTATCTCCATTATAAATACTTCTATTATTATTCTCAATAAAAATTAAACTATTTGACTAAAAATTACCTTTTTTAGAGCAAAAAAAAATATTGGCAACTACCTATCTTAGCATAAACTATTTTCGGCGTATTAGGTCTTAACTTCTCTGTTCGGGATGGGAAGAGGTGTACCACCTAAGCTATCGTCACCAATAAAAGGATTTTGTCCTTTAAAAACTCGATAATGTAAATATATCTCAAAACAATTAAATAAAAATTAAAGTTAAATCCTCGATCTATTAGTACTGGTCAACTCAACGTATCACTACGCTTCCATCTCCAGCCTATCAACCTTGTAGTCTACAAGGAATCTTACTTCACGAAGAATGGGAAAATTCATCTTGGAGGAGGCTTCCCGCTTAGATGCTTTCAGCGGTTATCCCGTC
>CANQIK010000052.1 GCA_947624085.1 uncultured Bacilli bacterium | reverse complement strand
TATATTAAGTCAAAAGAAAAGCCTAATTTCAACAAAAATTAAGTTTTTTTTATTTCATAAACTGTCAAACTCGGGATTCCTTGTCTTAATGCCATTAAAACATATATGAGTTACAATAACTTTACAAGTGAATATTTAATTCTTAATAAAGATGGAAATCAATTAAGTGTAAGATCTATTCAAAAAATTGTTGATAATGTTTGTACTAAAGCTTGTATTAACAGTAATGTAACGCCCCATACATTTAGACATACTTTTGCTACGCATTTACTTAACAATGGCGCCGACATTAAATCTGTTGGAGAACTTTTGGGCCATAACAGTTTAAATACAACAGAAATTTATACTCATATAACATCTGATTTCTTAAAAAGTGAATATCTTAAAAATATGCCAAGAAAATAGTGCATATTTTTTTATTTTATTGTTAATTTTTTCTTTGGCTATGTTATAATACTGCATGGAGGATATTTATGAAATATGTATATATGTTTTCGGAAGGAAACAAAGATTTAAGAAATCTCCTTGGTGGTAAAGGGGCAAACTTAGCTGAAATGACAAATATTGGTTTGCCTGTTCCTCAAGGATTTACAATTACAACTGAAGCATGTACTCAATATTATGAAGATGGAAGAGAAATTAATTCGGAAATTCAAGAACAAGTAAATGAGTATATAACTAAATTAGAGGATATTACTGGCAAGAAATTTGGTGATGTTGAAAACCCTCTTCTTGTATCAGTTCGTTCAGGAGCTAGAGCTTCAATGCCTGGTATGATGGACACTATATTAAATTTAGGTTTAAATGAGCAAGTTGTAGAAACTTTAGCTAAAAAATCTAATAATCCAAGATGGGCTTGGGATTGTTACCGAAGATTTATTCAAATGTATTCTGATGTCGTAATGGAAGTAGGTAAGAAATACTTCGAAGAACTAATTGACAAGATGAAAGAGAAGAAAGGCGTTAAGCAAGATATTGAACTTGATGCTGATGACTTAAAAGAACTTGCTAATGAATTTAAAGCTGAATATAAAGATAAAATTGGTACAGACTTCCCTGATGATCCTAAAGAACAATTAATGGGGGCAATTAAAGCCGTATTCCGTTCTTGGGATAATCCTCGTGCTAATGTTTATCGAAGAGATAATGATATTCCTTATTCATGGGGAACTGCTGTTAATGTTCAATCAATGGCCTTTGGTAATATGGGTGATGATTGTGGTACAGGTGTTGCCTTTACAAGAGACCCTGCTACTGGGGAAAAGGGCTTATTTGGTGAATTCTTAACTAATGCCCAAGGAGAAGATGTTGTTGCCGGTGTACGTACGCCAATGCATATAACTGAAATGGAACAAAAATTCCCTGAAGCATTTAAACAATTTAAAGAAGTATGTGCTACTTTAGAAGAACACTATAAAGATATGCAAGATATGGAATTTACTGTTGAACATGGTAAACTTTATATGCTTCAAACAAGAAATGGTAAACGAACTGCACAAGCTGCTTTAAAGATAGCTTGCGACTTAGTTGACGAAGGAATGAAGACTGAAGAAGAAGCTCTACTTATGATTGAACCTAGAAACTTAGATACTTTACTTCACCCTCAATTTGATGCTAAAGCTTTAAAAGCTGCGACTCCTATTGGTAAAGGGCTAGGCGCATCACCAGGAGCTGCTTGTGGTAAGATTGTGTTCTCTGCTGAAGATGCGGAAATAGAAGGCCTAGGAGGTAAAGACGAGAAAGTTATTCTTGTTCGTCTTGAAACTTCTCCAGAAGATATTACGGGAATGAAAGCTAGTCAAGGTATTTTAACAGTTCGTGGTGGTATGACAAGCCATGCTGCTGTTGTAGCTCGTGGTATGGGTTCTTGTTGCGTTTCTGGCTGTGGCGATATTGCCATGAATGAAGCAAAGAAAGAATTTACTTTAGCAGGTAAAACTTATCATGAAGGTGATGTAATTTCTATTGATGGCACAACCGGTAATATTTATGATGGAGAAATACCTACTGTTGATGCTACTATTGCGGGTGAATTTGGTCGAGTTATGGCTTGGGCTGATAAATATCGTAAACTAAAAGTTAGAACTAATGCCGATAATCCTCGTGATACTAAAAAAGCTGTAGAACTTGGTGCTGAAGGTATTGGTCTATGCCGTACGGAGCATATGTTCTTTGAAGAAGAAAGAATACCTGCGATTCGTAAGATGATTTTATCAAATACTCCTGAAGCTAGAGAAGAGGCTTTAAATGAATTAATCCCATTCCAAAAGGGTGATTTTAAAGCTATGTATAAGGAATTAAACGGTCTTCCAATGACAGTTCGTTATTTAGACCCACCTCTACATGAATTCTTACCTAAAGAAGAAAAAGATATTGAAGCTTTAGCAAAAGATATGGGTGTTTCTGTAGAACACTTGAAACAAAAATGTGATGAACTTCATGAATTTAACCCAATGATGGGACACAGAGGTTGTCGTTTAGCCGTTACATATCCTGAAATCGCGAGAATGCAAACTCGAGCTTTAATGGAAGCTGCTATTGAAGTATCTGAAGAAGAAGGCTTTGATATTACTCCGGAAATTATGATTCCTTTAGTAGGCGAAGTTAAAGAGTTAAAATTTGTTAAAGATGTTGTAGTTGAAACTGCTGAACAAGTTAAGAAAGAAAAAAATAGTAATATGGAATATCATATTGGAACGATGATAGAAATTCCAAGAGCGGCTTTAACTGCTGATAAGATTGCTGAAGAAGCTGAATTCTTCTCATTTGGAACAAATGACTTAACACAAATGACATTTGGTTTTTCAAGAGATGATGCTGGTAAATTCTTAGGTTCATATTACGAGAATAAAATTTATGAATCTGATCCGTTTGCTAAACTTGATCAAGAAGGCGTAGGTAAACTTGTTCAAATGGCTTCAGAACTTGGTCGTAAAACAAGACCTGACATTAAACTTGGTATTTGTGGTGAGCATGGTGGTGAACCTACAAGTGTAGAATTCTGCCATAGAGTAGGATTAAATTATGTTTCTTGCTCTCCGTTTAGAGTTCCTATCGCGCGAATCGCGGCAGCGCAAGCGGCTATTAAAGAAAAGGAGAACAAATAGTCTGTAAAAGAGTTCTACATTTATTCAATTAATTACTTATAATAATGATTTTGTAAGATTTTATGGAGATTAGAGTTAAAATTAAATAACTCAAAAAAAGTTATTGACTTAATAAATATAAGTGTGATATATTATAGATCGAGTAGTGCCTAGGAAACTTTTGAAGCCCTAGGTCATTTTTATTTCAGGAGGTTAAATGAAGCAATATAAAACTAATGAAGAACTACTAAATTATTTAGAAACAAAAGCTGTTACTATTAATAAAAGAAAACTTGCTTTAAAAAGATTAGAAAAATATTCTTATTATTCCGTCGTTAATAGTTACAAATATAATTTTAAGGACTCTAATAATAATTATTTACCTAATGTTACTTTTGAGGAAATATTTGCTTTATACGAATTTGACAAAAATATTAAGTTAATAATTTTAAAATATTCTTTGGAAATAGAAACAATTATTAAATCTTTATTAGCTAATCATCTTGCCAGTATTTATGGTATCGATTATTACCTTGATGTTAATAATTTAGATGGAAATGCTAGTATAAAAGTCAGAAAAAAGTTAATTGATAAAATAAACAACGAAATTAATAAAAATTATGGCGTTCATCTAGCTATTACACATTATAAGAATACTTATGGATTTGTTCCACCATTTGTTTTAACTAAAATTTTAACTTTTGGAATTATAAGTAGTTATTATGGTTTGCTTAAACAAAGTGATAGGCAAATTATTGCTAAAAAATTTAAAATATCTGATGTTTTATTAAAACAAATATTAAGGTGTTTAACGAATGTTAGAAATATTTGTGCTCATAATGACCGTTTGTTTTGCTATAGAGATAAATATACTCTAAAATTTAAAGAAATAGATGTTAATTATAAATCTAAAGATAATCTTACAAATTTATATATGATGATAAAATCAATGCAAATTATTTTAGATAAAAGACAGTATAATAGTTTAATTATATCAATAGAAAAAGAAATTAAAAAATTAGATAAAAAATTAAATTCAATAAATGTAAAAAATATTTTAAGAATTATGGGTTATCCTAATGTATAATTTTTAAATTTAGTAATATAATATTAATGAGTGGTGCCTAGAAAACTTTTGAAGCTCTAGGTCATTCAGAGCCTAGTTTTAATAACTAGGTTTTAATTTTGAACTGAAAGTGGTATAAT
>CANQIK010000051.1 GCA_947624085.1 uncultured Bacilli bacterium | reverse complement strand
AAATGGGGTTTCTCCTTTATTGATATTATCAAATAAAATTTCTAAATGCTTAAATATTATAGATGTCAAAATAATTGTTACTAAAAGAACAGAAAAACCTGTTTCAACATAACCAATTATTTTGGCTTTACTATTATTTTCAAATATAGAGACTACTTTGGTATTTAAAAATTCTTTATCAGCATCAGCTAAAACAAATGCCCCAACTTTTAAAATTACTTTGTCATTTTTTTCGGAAAGATTGATATTATGATCTGGCAAATTTAAAGTTAAATTATTATCTTTTATTACAACTTTACTAATCAAATAAGGTGAAAATATTAAAATTAAACAAATAAATGGAATTGCAATATAACAAAAAATTCTTCCTATTTTAGAGATTACAGAAATGATTTTACTTAAAACCTTCATTTTCTTTTGTTCTTCTTTTTTTAAACTTACAACTTTAGTTTTAACCTCGTCTCCCAGTGAATCAATATCGATGATACTATCATTTACTAAATCATTGATTTTACAATGAAAAATTTTACATAATTCTAATAAATTATTCATGGTTGGATAGGCATCGCCAGTTTCCCATTTACTTACTGATTGTCTAGATACATTCACTTTTTCGGCTAAATCTTCCTGTGATAGTTTTTTCGAAATTCTTATTTTTCTCAAATTATCTCCAAATTTCATTTAGAGTACCTCCTCTTTACAATAAATTATATATGTAAAAATAATTTTAAACTATCAACTTTTAGTTGCATTTAGATTTTTATAGCAATTTGATAATCTTATTCGTCCTTGTTATACTTATTTAACATTATACAAATTCTATTCAGAGCTTGTTAATATAAATTTAATTACATTCTTCATTTACCGGACAAGTATTACTTAGAGGAATATATTTTACTGAATGTTTTATAAAAATTATTATATAAATCATTATATTGTTTTTCTGTCATTTCAGAATATTTAGTTTGTCCTTCTTCTAATGTTCTAAGTATTCCTTTGGCATCTACAATACCACCATTTTTAATGGTTATAAAAAATGGCATATATATTCTTTTTTCACCAGTAGAATAAGTTTTTCCATTACTATCAGTTAATTCATAATCACTTAAATAATCCTTTAATTTTTCTAGTAATTCATAATAACTTTTAGATCCTTTGTTTACTTGTTTTAATTCATCATTTTGAATTTCGTAATTAGATTTATCATCATCCAATTCTAAATAATAAATTGTTTTAATTTTTAATTTTTTCGCAACATCTAACATAGGATCAATCATATTACGACACCATGGACACCAATTTGCCCCCACATATATTATGGCTTTTTTACTATCCAATAATTTTACTGCTTCCTCTACAGTAACATATTTAATAGGATTGTTTTTATCAATACTCACATTATTATACTTTGCTCCATCAGATTCTCTAATCGTATCATTTAATGACTCATATTCAGTTTTAAATTTTAACGCATCTTTATTTTGTTCTTTATGGACTAATAAAAAATATCCTCCAATCCCTAATCCTAATACCAAAACAATTACTATTATAAGTAATACAATTTTTTTCTTATTCATATACTTTCTCTCCTTTCAATCTTTATTTTATAAGATTTAAAAAAGAAATTAAATAACGAAGGGGTTGCTGAAACTCAACATTTAGTTGAGTTGGCTAATCACACTTATTTTCTAATGTTAATGGTATTTTATAAGTGGTTATTTTTTCATTTTCATTAGTTGCTTCTATTTCTAAATATAAACTATCTTTGGAATATGTTTTACATATTTTTTTATAATTATCTACTGTAAACGATACGTCTTTTAAAAAGTCCTCTAATGTAATTTTAGTATTCTTATCATAATTACAAGTATCTATTACTTTATTAGAATCATTATTGTTTTCATATAAAGTACATTTTATATTATTATACTCTTCGTTATCATCACCACCACAATAACTCACATTACTTATATAAATTGATGATTTAAAATCGTTATATGAAATACTTCCCGAAATATTAAAATTAGAACAATTTGATTTTAAAGTTTTAAATTCAAAACTATTATCATTATGTTTAAATAAATATATTCCACCAATTATTAAAGTGATTATAATCAAAGTAAAAGATATAATATAAAAATTTTTTCTATTTATATTTTTTTTACTATATTCTCCCTCAAAAATATCATCTAAACTAATATTAAAATCTTTACTCATCTGTTTTATTAAAGCCGTATCAGGCATATTTTTTCCATTTTCCCATTTACTTACGGCTTGATAAGTTACATTATATTTATCCGCTAAATCTTTTTGGGTAAGTTTGTTCTTTTTTCTAATTTCTTTAATAAATTTTCCTATCTTTTCTTGATCCATAATTCACTTCCTAATCTTACAATTTATCTTAATAACATAAATTGTAATTTATATTATTCAAGTTCAAAAGCACCAGTATATAATTTATAGTATTTACCTTTTTCTTGCATTAAATCTTCATGATTTCCGCGTTCAATGATTCTTCCATTTTCTAGTACCATAATAGCTTTAGCATTACGAATAGTTGATAAACGGTGAGCAATAACAAATACTGTTCGTCCTTCCATTAGTTTATCCATTCCATCTTGAACATCTTTTTCTGTACGAGTATCAATACTGGAAGTTGCTTCATCTAAAATCATTACTGGTGGATTACTTACCGCACATCTTGCTATGGCTAATAATTGACGTTGTCCTTGCGATAAATTATTACCATTATCAGTAATAATTGTATTATATCCTTGTGGTAATTTTTCAATAAATTTATCGGCATTAGCAAGTTTGGCAGCCTTTATACATTCTTCATCACTAGCATTAGCCCTTCCATAGCGTAAGTTTTCCATAATAGTTCCGGTAAATAAATTAACATCTTGTAAGACCATACCAAGGGATTTTCTTAAATCATTTTTGTTAATATCTTTAATATCAATACCATCATATAAAATAGTACCCTCTTCAATATCATAGAAACGATTGATTAGATTAGCAATCGTTGTTTTACCTGCACCGGTTGCTCCAACAAAAGCGATTTTTTGACCAGGTTTAGCAGACAAACTAATATCATCTAAAACTTTTTTACCTTTTACATAGGAGAAATCAACTGTATTGAAACGAATATCTCCTTTTAATTCAATTAAATCTTGGCTACTAGGATTTTTCCATGCCCAAACACCAGTATAAGTATCTACTTCTTTTAAAGTTCCATCTTCCCCCCGCAAAGCATTTACTAAAGTAATTTTGCCATCATTTTTTTCACTCTTTTCATCAATTAATTCAAAAATTCTATTAGCACCGGCTAAGGCTAAAGCAATTGAATTATATTGTTGGGATAATTGATTGATATGCATTGTAAAACCTCTTGTTAATAATAGAAAGGATGCAATAGCTCCAACTGATAATGTTGTTGTTTTAATAGCCAGAAAACCACCTAAAACAGCAATTGCTACATATACTAAATAACCAATATTACCCATGATTGGCATGATGATATTAGCATATATATTAGCATTGGTAGTATTTTCACATAGTTCTTCATTTAATTCATCAAATTTTTTCTTTGACTCTTCTTCATGCGTAAAGACTTGAACTACTTTTTGACCATCAATCATTTCCTCTATATAAGCATTTACCTTAGCTACTGTCTTTTGTCTAGCCATAAAATAAGCTGATGATTTCCTACCAATATATCTTGCGACAATTAGCATAAAACCAACGCCCAAAACAATCATCAAAGTTAAATAAATATTTAATGTTAACATCGAAATAAAAGATGATAAAATCAATACACCATTAGATACACAGTTTGGAATACTTTGAGAAATCATTTCTCTTAAAGCATCAGTATCATTAATATAATAACTCATAATATCACCATGGTTATTATCATCAAAATAACGAATTGGTAATGTTTCCATATGTTCAAACATATCATCACGAATTTGCTTTAAGGCACCTTGACTTACATTAACTGTTAATCTTGAATATAACCAGGTGGTAAATACACCAATAATATAAATAAAGGCCATAAACCCTATTGCTTTAAATAAAGAAGTATAGATAGGATTTTCTACACCTATCAATGGAGTAATATAATCATCTATTAATGTTTGTAAAAATAATTGACCATATACATGACAAACAGAACTAATAATGATTGCTAAAATAATAATTGCTAATTGTTTTTTAAATCTTGAAGTAATATATTTTAATAAACGTAAAAGAGTGTGTTTTTTGCTTTTTTTACTCATCTGAATCACTTCCTTTTACTTGAGAGTAATAAACTTCTTGATAAATCTTATTATGTTTTAATAAGTTCTTTGGCGTATCGAAAGCTGAAACTTCACCATTATCTAAAACAATAACCCTATCACAATCTTCAACACTAGAAATTCTTTGAGCAATAATTATTTTTGTTACCTCTGGAATATATTCCCGGAATGACTTACGAATTATTGCATCTGTTTTAGTGTCTACCGCACTTGTTGAATCATCTAGAATAATAATTTTAGGACTTTTTAGTAAAGCTCTTGCAATACATAGTCTTTGTTTTTGACCACCACTAACATTAGTTCCACCTTGATCAATATAAGTATCATATCCATCTTTAAATTTGGAAATAAATTCATTACA
>CANQIK010000050.1 GCA_947624085.1 uncultured Bacilli bacterium | reverse complement strand
AAAAATGAAAAAGAAAATAGGAATAATCAGCACATTAATAGTAATGATTTTGGTAGTAATTTTGGCAATATTATTAACAAATAAAAAGGAAAACAAACCATTAAAGTTCCTAACAAATGGAAGTAATATAGCTTATATGTATGATAATGGTGATGGCAATTATGTTCTAGGGAATTCAAATGAATGGACTAATGGCAAGTATGCTTTAAATGTAGGTTATAGCATATGCAATGGAGATAGTAATCCAAATAATATACTAGACTGGGATTCAGTAAATAAAATCGTATTAATTACTTCAAATGAAAATATTAATTGTACTTTATATTTTAATAAGGTATATACGCAAAAAGAATTTTATGAGAAATATGTAAATGATGATGTTGGCGATGGCGAATTATTGAAACATACAACATCATTACCAAATAGTGCCGGAGATGATGGCTATAGATATTCTGGAAATAATCCAAGAAATTTTATATGTTTTGGTCCAGGTAGTGAAGATTATAATAAGGGTGTTTCTGGTGCGAGATGTGAAGATGAAAATTTATACCGTATGATAGGATATATACCGGTGCAATTATCAAATGGCGAAACTGAATTTAGAATTAAGGTAATAAAGTCCGAGTATGCCACTTATGATGATTTAGGTAGAGAAGAAGTAGATGGGACAAATCGTTTTCATGAAGAATATAAGAAATTAAAAAGAGTAAATGCTGATACTATAGAGGGCTTTAGTTGGAATTATAATAGTACACATGCTATATGGGGAAGTAACCTATTATATAAAACGTTAAATGATAATGCCAATAGCTATTTGTCTAATTTAAATGAGTGGGCAGATAAAATTGAAATAGTACAGTGGAATATTGGAGGAAGTGATAAAGATGAACTTCCAAAAGCAAAAGAAGTATATGAAGAAGAAAAAGCAAGTTCCCATGGAGCAAGTTCTCAAGTGTCAGCTCAAATAGGGTTGATGTATGCATCAGATTATGGCTTTGCAAGTAGCAAAGAAAATTGGACAAAATCATTAGGTCTCTATGGTGGTAATAACGGATATAGCACTGATGAAAATCGTAAAAATAATTGGCTATTTAATGCTATAGAAGAATGGATTATTTTACCTGAATTAGACCACTCTAGTGCGTATAATATAAGTAGTTGGGGAAATATTTTTAATGGTGATGATATTGATGACGCTTACGGCGTACGTCCCGTCTTCTATCTAAAACCAGATGTTAATATAGTTTGCAGTGAAAGTACAGATGGTACAGATACTGACCCATATAAAGTAAGTTAAGCATAATTTATAACTTTAGTTTTAAATAGTAATATGCTATCATATAAGAGAAAAAGGAACTAAGTTATATGAAGCTAAAAATTCAAAATGGAATGGTAGAACTAAACGGAATAACAATTTTAGAAAGTGTTAATTTTGAAATTAATGATAATAATCATATAGCTATTGTAGGACGCAATGGCTGTGGTAAAACTACTTTATTAAAAGCTATTATTGATAATGATTTATTTACCGAAGGTATTAAAGATGAACCATTTGCAATTACGAAAATTGGTAATTTTACAATTGGCTATTTAGAACAAATTAAAATTAATGATGATTTAACTTTATATGAAGAAATATCTTCCTCTTTTAAAAGAATAATTGATTTAGAAAAGAAAATAAAAACTTTAGAGACTAAGTTAAATACCGATAAAAATATTTGGGAATATTCTAGTGCTTTAGACCAATTTAATGCTTTAGGAGGCTATTCTTACAAAAAGAGTATTGAACTTATGATAAATAAGTTTGGTTTTGCTTCTCAAGATAAAGAAAAATTAATCAAGAATTTTTCCGGTGGCGAAAAAATGAAAATTTCTTTTATGAAATTATTACTATCCGAACCAGACTTATTAATACTTGATGAACCTACTAATCATTTAGATATTAGTGCTATAGAATGGTTAGAAGATTTTTTAAAAAATTATAAAAAAGCCTTTATTGTAGTTAGTCATGACCGTATGTTTTTAGAAAATACGGTTGATATAGTTTATGAAATTGAATATGGTGAAACAATTAAATATGTAGGAAATTATTCTAAATATGTAAAATTAAAAAAAGAAAGATATGAAAAATTAGTAAAAGATTATGAATATCAACAAAAGGAAATTAAAAGATTAAAAGATATTTATGAAAGATTTCGCTTTAAACCTACTAAAGCTAAAATGGCCTTATCCAAGTTACATCAAATTGAAAAAATGACAATTATAGCTAAACCTAAAAAAGCGGATACGAAAGGCTTTAAAACTAATTTTACGGATATTGTAAAACCTGGGAAAATTGTTTTGACTATTAAAGATTTAGAATTTGGTTATGATAAACCTTTGGGTAAAATATCTCTTGAAGTTCCTTATGGTAAAAAAATAGCTATTATAGGTAAGAATGGTAGTGGTAAATCAACTTTACTTAAAACAATATGTAATCTTATTCCTAAAATAAGTGGTAGTATAAGCCTAGGTTATAATGTTCATAGTGCTTATTTTGACCAAAATTTAGAGTTTGCCACAAACGGTACTATCATAAATGAATTTTTGTATCACTTCCCTGATTATTTAAATGAAGAAGCTCATTCGGCTTTAGGTTCTTTTTTATTTAAAGCTAATGAAGTAAATAAAGAGTTAAATGTTTTATCCGGAGGAGAGAAAGTTCGGCTTTTACTTTGTGAAACTTTTTATGCTAAACCTAACTTAATGTTTTTAGATGAGCCTACAAACCATTTAGATATTATTGGTAAAGAAAAGCTAGAAAATGCCCTAAAAGAATATCCCGGTTCAGTTTTATTTGTAAGTCATGACCGTTATTTTGTTAAGCAAATTGCCGACGCTTTAATTGTTTTTAGCGATGATGGTGTTAAATATTATGACTATGGTTATGAAGAATATCTTGCAAATCGCGATAAAAATACCTTAGTTAATTTTCCTAAAACCCAAAATAAGACTCCTAAATTGAAAAAGGAACCTCTTAAAAATAATGATAATACTAAATTAATAAAAGGTATTCTTAAAGAAATAGATATTTTGAATGAAAAAATTAAATTATTAAATAAAGAGTTATATGAAGAAAATACTTATAATGATTATCAAAAAGCTAAAGAAATAAGTACTCAACTTGAGTATCTTAATAATGAGTTAAAAATCAAAGAACAACAGTGGGAAGCTTTGACAGAAAATATGTTATAACATAAATTTCATATATCCTTTATAAGAATTTCACAAATCTTTAGTAAACTTAAAATTGTAAGGGAAGGTGATGAACATAAGTAAAAATTTAAGCTGTTTTCCAAACCCAAATCATAATTAAAAAATTTTTTTAAAACATAGGCATATCATACTTTAGTCTATGTTTTTATGTTATACTATATTTAGAGGCAAGATATGAAAAAAATAAAAGATACTTTAGATTTAATACTCCAAAATAAAATAGTATTGATTGTTATTACTATATTGGTATTCTTTATTATGTATCAAATAGTTAAAGCATTTATTAATAAACAAGTAGTTAAAATAAATAAAGATACAAGACTAAAATCGAAAAAACATACTACATATTTGAAACTAATTTTAAGTATTATCAAGTATGCTATGGTTATTATTACAATCCTTATAATATTGCAAATATGTGGCATAAATGTTACATCTATGGTTGCCGGTCTTGGTATTATTGCTACTTTAATTGGCCTGGCTTTACAAGACGCCTTTAAAGATATTATCGCTGGTTTTAATATTATTTTAGATGATTATTTTTCCGTTGGTGATTTTGTTGAAGTAGATGGCATTGAGGGTTATATTTTAGAAATTGATTTAAAATGTACTAAGATAAAAGATATTACTAATGATAATGTTTTAGTTATTGGCAATCGTAATATTATCAAAGCATTACATATTTCAGATATTGTCGATATCGAAGTACCTCTTCCTTATGAAGAAGACTATTTAAAAATGGAAAAGTTACTTATGAATATTATTAAAGAAGTTAAAGAAAAAGAGCAGGTTAAAGATGTTATTTACTTAGGAATTAATCGCTTTGCGGACTCCGCAATTATTTATAAAATAAGACTTATAGTTCCCATAGAATATCGCTTTATAGCTAAAAGAAATACTTTAAGACTTATTAAAGTAACTTTAGATAAAGAAAAAATTAGTATCCCTTATAATCAAGTTGATGTTCATATGAAGAAGTGATAATTCGCTTCTTTTTTTAATATATTTAACTAGGTGATAAAATGAATAAAAATGCTATAGGTTTTTATCTAGCAGTAATGGGCTTTGTAGCCATCGTAATAGTAGGTACTCTTTTATTAAGAGGTAAGAGTAAAATAGAGAAAACTTTAAATGCCCGGGTTCTAAATTCTAGTGATAGATATTTAACGGTTATGGCTGAAGATAATAATATTTATAAATTATTGTATTCTGATGATGATGTTAAAGCTGGTGATATGCTTGTAATTAAATATACCGGTTTACTTGATAATTTAAATTCCTATCAAACTATTGAAGTTCTTGATTTAGAAAAAAAAGAGGATGAAACTTCGCTTTTGGATTATGATGAAGACGGTCTTTTTGCTAAATATTATCAACTTGCTAAAACTAAACTAGACGCTATGACTTTAGATGAAAAAATAGGGCAATTGCTATTAGCTAGGTATGATGATAAGGCTCTTGAAAATCTTGAGAAATATCCTGTAAGTGGGTATATCTTTTATAGCAAAGATTTTGCTGATAAAACAAGTGATGATGTTAAAAATATGATTAATAACTTACAAAAGGCTAGTAAAACTCCTCTTTTAACCGCGGTTGATGAAGAAGGAGGAGAAGTTGTAAGAGTTAGTAGTAATCAAAACTTAAGAAAAGAACCTTTTAAATCCTCTAAAGCTATTTATGATGAGGGAGGTTTTGCGTCTATAGCTGAAGATACGCGCGAAAAAAGTAAACTCTTATCAGCCCTTGGCCTTAATTTAAATTTAGCTCCTGTTGTAGATGTTTCTACTAGTGAAGATGATTATATTTATCCAAGAGCTTTTGGTTATGATGAAAAGCTAACTAGTGAGTATGCTAAAACTGTCATTGAATCATCACGGGGTTTAGGGGTATCATATACTTTAAAACATTTTCCTACGCAAGCTACGGAAAATGACCCCCATAATTCAGCACCTGTTGATAATACTTCTTTAGAAGATATCAAAAACATATATCTTTTGCCTTTTAAAACGGGAATTGAAGCTGGGGCAGAAAGCATATTAATAACTCATAATATTGTTAATAATTTAGATGATACAGCTCCGGCGTCTTTATCCGTTGCTGTTCATAATTTACTACGTAATGATTTGAACTTTACGGGTATAATTATAACTGATGATATTGATATGGATGCTTTAAAAGAAATGGAAGATACCGAAATAAAAGCCTTAGTAGCAGGAAATAATTTGATAATTACAACAGACTATCCAACTTCTTTTCAAAATATTAAAACCGCTGTTGAAGATGAAATAGTATCAGAAGAATTAATAGATAATTTGGCCCTAAATGTTATTGCTTGGAAATATTATAAAGGAATAATGTTCACGGAAATTAAGTAGTACACTTCACGTCAATTGACATACAAGATTAGGAATAATCTTGTTTTTTTTTTTTTTTTTTTTTT
>CANQIK010000049.1 GCA_947624085.1 uncultured Bacilli bacterium | reverse complement strand
TTATGAAAAATTTGAAATTATTTTTATTCGCTACTTTGGCTATGTTCGTTGCTATCACTGGCGTTAATGCCGCTGATGTCGCTGAAATAACAAAAGACGATGTAACAACAAAGTATGCTAAATTAGAAGACGCTTTAAAAACTGTTACTAATACTGAAGCTGATGTTACTGTTAAAGTATTGAGTGATATAACTGGAGAACAATTTACCGAAGCTGTTACTTTTGCCGGTAAAGGAACAGTTACTATTGATTTAGATGGACATACTGTTACATACAATAGTAATGATAATAAAGGTACAAACGTTATTGTTGTTAATGGCGGAAACCTTGTATTAACTGGAAAAGAAGGAAGCCAACTTAACTATTCAGGAAGTAACGCTGCTATTAAAGTTCTTCATAAAAATTCATCTTTAGTTGTAGAGAAAGATGTTACTGTAAATGCTACTAGTGCAACAGCTATTTTATTTGCTTCAAGTGCATTAAATAATGGACCTCTAAGTCTTGATGGTTCAACTCTTACTATTAAAGGTACAGTAAAAGCTAGTGGACCTGCCATAGAAGCACAAAATGCAAAAAGCTCAAAAAACAATGGTAAAATTACTATTGAAGATGGTGCTATTTTAGAAAGTACTGGTGCAATGGCTTTTTGGGGTAATGGTGCATATGTTGAATTTACAGCAGGAGCTGCTACTATTAAAGGAATAACAGGAATTGGAGCTACTACTGGAAAATTCACATTAAATGGTACTCATGTTATCGGAACTGGAGATCCTGCTAGTTATGATTGGCAAACTCTAAATGGACCAACTTATGGACCAGGACCTGCTATTTTTCTAGACCCTAGATCTGTTCAAGGAGATACAGCTACTATACCTCAAATTATCGCTAATGGTGGTACACTTGAAAGTGAAAATACTTATGCAATGATGATTACTGCTGAAAATTCATATGGATTAGCTGAAGGCTCTGTAATAGATGGTACTGAATTTATAAGTCCTAAAGCTGGCTTAAAAGTTCATGTTATTAATTCAGGAGATAAAGATGCCGTTTTAGGTACTTTAGAAGGTTTAATTGCAAACGCTACTTTTGTTAACGAAACTGGTGAAATAAGTGCTGATCTTACATTTGGCAATTACTCTAATCAATCTAATTCAGTTGTTAAAGGTGCAACTTTAGCACAAAGATTAGTAAATGGTTCTGATGTAACTGAAGATGAAGAAGGAAATATTGTAGTTGTTAAACCTGCTGAACCAGAAAAAGATCCTGAAGCTGGAGAACCTTCTCAAACTCCGGATAATACAACAGTAGATAACACTACAACAGATGAAACACAAACTCCAAATACAGTAGATAGTATTCCAACATATTTAGCTGCTGGAGCAGTATCTATTATAGGAATTGCTTTATTAGGATTTTCAATCAAAAAAAGAATGGAAGACTAATTAATTATTAGTATTCTATATTAAAAAGACTCACATTTCGTGAGTTTTTTTGTGAGATAAATATCTTTGTTTATTTATTAAATAATTCTGAATGGCTTCCAGTTGCAAAAAGTAATAATATTAATTTTTTATCAACATATTTATAAACTAATAACCAATCAGGTTCAATATGACATTCTCTACAATTTTTAAAATATTTATTATCAATTAGAAAATGATCTTTATATTTTAAATCTAATTCTTCTTGATTTGCTAATTTTTCAATTACATCATATAGTTTTCTTAAATCTTTTCCTTGTTTTTCGATTTTTTTATATTGTTTTTTAAAATTATTAGTATAATCAACTATACATTTCACAATCTTAGTCCTCTTTTAGGGAAGAAATAAGATCGTTCATATTAGTATATCCTTTTCTTTTTCCGCTTTCTAAATCCTTTATTATTTGATCTCCTTCACTTAAAGCATCTAATAATTCTTTGCTAGGCTTTGAATTTACTACTTCAAAAGGAACACCATCTTTATTAATTAGTTGTTTAATAGCCATGTTTATATAAGTACTCATATTTAATCCTAAGTTGTTTAATATAACTGTTGCTAATTCTTTATCTTTTTTATTTATTTGAACACTTATAGCTGTATTAATATTTTCCATAATCCACCTCTTTCATATTAAAAAATATCATTATAAATATAATATGTCAATAATTATTATATGTAATTTATATAAAATTACTATAATTAATAGTAAAAAATAGGGTAGGGACTTATATGATAAACATTGATATATCATAATTTAATGAAAAAGATAGCCAATCCTTAAATTAGCAAACGCGCGTTCGCGCGGTGGGTCGACCCCCGCATTAATTGACCTTCCTTTCAATTAATGCCTTTTTTTTGTTCCCTTTCTTCTTTCCTTTTTTTCTCCTCCCTTTACTTACTTTTCAACTTTTTTTCTTTTTTCCTTTTTTCTTTTATTTTCTCTTTTTTTCTTCTTCTTTATTTTGCCCCGCTACGAGATTTATTTCCTTTTCCCTTTTACCTCTCTTTCAACATCCTTCTTTCCTTTTCCTTTTTTATATATTCTTTTTTCTTCCTTCCTTTCTTCTTTTCTTCTTCGCTCCGCTGGTCCTTTTATCCTTTTTTGCCCTTTTTCCCACTTTTCTTTCCCACATCTTTTCCCACTCGTCCTTCACTTCCTTTTTTTTCCTCTTTTTCCCGTTTCCCCACTTCTTTCCCGCTTTTCCTTCGCTTTTTTCCTCCTTTTCCTCCGTGCGACACTTCTATGACACTTTTCTGCGCCTTTCCTCTTGCTTTTTTATTTCCCTGATGGTATCATCCTTTTTCCCTTCGAAAGGAGGTAAAGGGCTTAAAATTTTTGCTGTATTCATAAAAAATTTTTTGTTTTTAGAAAGGAAGATTGATATTATGAAAAATTTGAAATTATTTTTATTCGCTACTTTGGCTATGTTCGTTGCTATCACTGGCGTTAATGCCGCTAAAATAAAGTATGTTACATTAACTGACTTGCAAAACGAAGGAAAGGCTACTGTTTCATCAACTGATGGAAATGTAAAAACTTACACATTATCTTCTTCATTGGGCAATGCTGCAGTTGAAATTGATAAAAGTGATATAGTTGTTGATTTAAATGGTAATACTATTGCAAACGTTAAAGTGTCTGCTGATAATGTAACTTTTGCTAATACAAATGGTGGATCAGTTACTAATTTAGAACAAACAGGAATTATGAATATTACAAAGGACAATTACGCTGCTTTGTCATTTACAACAATTACTAACAATGGAACATTAACTATTGAAAAAAATGCTCATGTAGATGCAATTATTAATTCTGGAACTCTAACTGTTGCAGGTTATGTTAACAAAATTTCTGTAAATGATGGCATTGTAAACATTACTAAAGATGCAGTATTAGAAAATGGAAACGCAATTCATGCAAGTGGCACATTAGGACATAATTATATTACTGGTGGTTCTGTTACGATAGAAAATGGTGCTAATATACCAGTTGGCTATTTTGGTTTAAATGGTGGTAGTGCTATATATTATGGAACAAAAGCTGTTTTTGAAATGGTTTCTGATGATTATGCTACAATTAAAGGAACAAGTGAGGAAGGAAATAGTTTTGTAACTGTTGTTCCAAGAAGTGAATTAAAATTTGATGTTAAGATTCTTGATGAAGATGAGGAAGAAGTAGATGGCGCACTTGTAAAAGGCCAAGTATATACAATTTCAATTGGAATTTATTGGAATGGCGTAGAAGTATCTATTACAGATGGATGTTACATCGAAGGAATTGATGGAACATTTAAAGTAACTAGTGAAGATATTTTAGTAAAATACAACGGCCCAGATGCTCAAGACAACCAATATATCGCTCTAGCTGATGGTGTAGCTACTTTTGAATTAAATGTTGTACTTGCTAAAAATTCGGATCCAGATAATAAAAATGATGAATTCAAAGTAGAAACTGATAGTAATCATTCTGCTACAAAATCTGTTGAACCAGAAAAAGATCCTGGTGAATCTGGTGGTTCCGCTGTTACTCCAGGAGAATCAACTGATAATCCTACAACAGATGAAACAAAAACTCCAAATACAGTAGATAGTATTCCAACATACTTAGCTGCTGGAGCAGTATCTATTATAGGAATTGCTTTATTAGGATTTTCAATCAAAAAAAGAATGGAAGACTAATTAATTATTAGTATTTCATATTAAAAAAGACTCACATTTCGTGAGTTTTTTTGTGTAATAAATATTAACTTTAAACGGGTAGAGGAGAGAGGTTTTCAAAATACTCTAAAACAGAACTAATTACTTCATCAATAGAAATGTCTAACCAATTAACTTTTGGATCATTTAGCATTGATAAATACCTTTTAGAGCTTAATATTTGCTTAAGTCTTGAAATAATATCTTGGATATTATTTTCTTTCATTTTGTTATCATTATATATTAATATTTCTAAACACTTTTCTAATTTATGTTTATCTATTCCCGCTATATTAATTAGATAATAAAAATCAAATAAGTCTTTATATCTTGTAGATCTAAAGCCTAATTTTAATAATGATTTTAATTTTTCAACTAAAATTTGTTCTTTAGAGTTTATAAGCAAATTAGCATTTTGATTAAATATATCTAAACTAAAGCAATACTCATCTTGCTCTAAAGAGAAGAGCTTATGTACACCTATATCTAATTTAGTATTAATACTATTTCCAAAAGTATCTGATAGATTAATATTTACTCTTTTGCCATTATAATCTTGATGATGTAATTTTTTTATAGAGCCGATAATAGTAATCTTAATACTATCATTAACATTATTAAGCTTAGCTATAAAGTTTTTAATTGAATCATCATCTAAAGAGTATTTAATAAAATCAAGATCAAGATCACGAGTAGCTCTACGAATATCATTAGATACCCAGTGCATTACTACACCACCTTTAATAGTTATATGATCTTTAAAGCTAGTATTAGCTATTTTAAGTAAAATTATATCTTGAGCTACTTTAGAGCTTGCATCAGTGTAATCATAACCATTATCTAGATATTTATCAATTAATTCTTCTAAATTCATTTAAAAGACCTCTCTTTGCAATGCTTCAGATAGATTTAAATCATTTTTAAATAGTGATAAATATTTTTCGATTTTTTCCATATCTAATTCATCAACTATTTCTCTATAATTAGCTATTATTTCTTTATAATAATCAAAGGGGATTTGTTTTCTTTTTCGTATCAGTTCAACAAGTAATCTTTCTTTATTATATATATTTATAGTATCTTCGCCATTTTTTATTTGCTCTTTACCAATATTTAAAATATTTTTATTAGTAAATATTTGAACTATTTTATTATTTTTAATCGTGCGATAATTACTTGCAGTAGCAAGATATACTTTATCAGGTATAACATCAGTTAAATCATAATAATAAAAGGCTGAATCCATAGTAATTACTCCCGAAGGATATCTTTTTGAATACAGAACTAAAGGATCTATTACTTTTTTATCGGAATATATTCCTTTTTCAACTTTATATATTTCCTTAGCTTCAATTGCTTTTTTTATATTGTATCTACTACCATATTTGTTCAATAATTCACTATGAGAATACAACATACAACTCACCTCAAAATAATTTTAGCATAGTGTAGGGTAAAGTTCAACAAAATACCCGACAGTATGCAAAAATTTAATAGCCAATCCTTAAATTAGCAAACGCGCGTTCGCGCGGTGGGTGGACCCCCGCATTAATTGACCTTCCTTTCAATTAATGCCTTTTT
>CANQIK010000048.1 GCA_947624085.1 uncultured Bacilli bacterium | reverse complement strand
GAAAAATGAAAAAGAAAATAGGAATAATAAGTGTATTATTGGTAATAGTTATATCAACAATTTTAACAATATTATTAACAAATAAAAAGGAAAATAAACCATCAAATTTTACTATAAATGGAAGTGGTATAGCATATTATTATGAAACAGATAATGGAAAATATACACAAGGAAATTCAAATGGATGGTCTACGGGAGAATATGTTTTAGATATTGAGCAAAGTAACTGCAATGATATTGATGACCCGGTAGATTTAATAGATTGGGACGCCAAGAGTAATGGGGTATTATTAAAAGCAAATACCAATATTAGTTGTACTCTCTATTTTGATAAAAAGTCAGAACAAGAAAAATTTTTTGAAGATTTATTAGGTCCAAGTGGAGATGGAGAACTACTATATCATAATTCACAATTAGAAAATGGAGCTAATGACCATGGCTATAGATATTCAGGAGATGACCCAAATAATTTTATATGTTTTGGGCCAGGCAGTGAAAGTTATAATAGTTCAACTGGAACGTGTAATGATAAAAACCTATATCGGATAATCGGGTATGTGCCAGTAGAATTATCTACAGGTGGAATTCAATTTAGAATAAAAGTCATAAAATCAGAATATGCAACAAAAGAAGATTTAGGAAGAGAAGAAGCAGACTATATTAGGAATTTTAATTCTTCATATAAAGATTTAAAAAGAGTAAAGGCTGATGAAGACATAGATTGTTTTTCTTGGAGAACAACCTGGCCCACTATATGGAGCAGCAGTTCGTTATATACAACATTAAATGATAATAGTTCAGGATATTTAAGCAAGTTAAATGGCTGGGAAAGCAAAACAGAAACGGTTCAATGGAATGTCGGAGGAAATCCTAATTTCAACCTGCCAAAAGCAAAAGAAGTATATGATGATGAATGGAGCAATACGTATGGAGCAAGTACTAAAGTTGCCGCTAAAATAGGCCTAATGTATCCTTCGGATTATGGTTTTGCTAGTGCACCAAAAAGTTGGGAATATAGACTTTATAAATATAACGATAGCAAAGATAATGAACAAGATGAAAGTAACCAAAACCGTGAAAATAACTGGTTGTTTAATGGAGCAGAGGAATGGACTATTTCGCGCTATTCAGACGACAATGATGGTGTGTTCTTGGTCGGTACCAGTGGAGATGTTGGCCGCTGTGATAGTGGGGACGCGAGTGGTGTGCGCCCGGTCTTTTATCTAAATTCTAATGTAACCTTAAGTGATGGCGATGGAACAGAAACTAAACCATATAAAGTAAACTAATACAATAATTATACTCATTAATTTACTAATTAGCATTTACCATGTTATAATTTAAAAAGGTGAAGAGTAAGATGAAGTATAATATTGAAAATGGGGCAGAAAGAATTGTCTCTAGAAGTCCTCATGTTGAAACAAATCCAATGAAAAATAAAGGTAGATGGCATGAAATATTTGGCAACAATAATCCCATTTATCTTGAACTTGGTATGGGCCGTGGCGATATGATTATAAATATGGCTAAACAAAATCCTAACGTTAATTTTATTGGTCTAGAAATAAATGAAAACCAAATGGTAAATGCTGTAACTTTACTTAGAAGTATGAATCTTAAAAACATTAAATTAATTAATACTGACGCTAAAAACGTAGCCGATATTTTTGCTAATGAAATTGATACTATATATCTTACTTTTTGTGACCCATGGCCTAAAGATGAAGATGAAAAGAAAAGATTTACCTATGAGGCTTACTTAAAACTATATGATAAAATCTTTATTAAAGATAAAAAACATTTGATATTAAAAACAGACAATAAAGGCTTTTTCACTTATTCTTTAGAGAGTCTATCAGCTTATTTCTATGTCTTTAACAAAGTAAGTTTAGACTTACATCATGATAATATAAAAAATGTTATGACTAATTTTGAAAAACAATATGCTAAAGAAAATAGACCAATTTATTATGTTGACGCTCGATATCCAAGGTGATTTATGACGAAGAAAAAATTTGTTTTTAGTCTTGTAGTAATATTACTTATCTTTCTTACTTATCTTTTTTATATTAATTTTTTAAAACCTAAATTAGAATTTACCATTATAGGTAGTGAAATAACAAATATAAAGGTTGGCGATTCTTTTATTGATGAAGGAGCTACAGCTTCTCTTGGTAGTAAAGATTTAACGGATTATATTAAAGTAGATTTAAGTAAAATTAATACAACACAAATAGGCGAGTTTGAAGTTAAATATACTTTAGAATACAAAAATTATCATGAAGAAATAATTCGTTATGTAAGAGTAAATGATGATGTTGCTCCCAAGCTTACTTTAATTGGTGATAATCCATACATAATTGATATTGATGAAGTAGAGGATAATTATGTTTATGAAGACGCGGGTGCTAGTGCTACTGATAATTTAGATGAAAAAATTAATGATAAAATTCAAATAATTGAGAACGTAAATCCTCATAGAATTGGAGCATATACTGTCGATATTTATGTTGCTGATGAAAGCGGTAATACTGACCATGTAACAAGAAATGTTTACGTTGTTAAAGATAAGACAAATATTAATTATAAATCATTATTAAAAGATAATGAAATAACCTATATGGCCTATACTGATAATGGTTTTTATGTTAAAGGTTATGCTAAAAATGATAAATTTAATTATAAAATTGCCTTGTGTCAAAATACAAAATGTAAAGAATATAAACTAACTAGTACAGGCGGATACAACTTTGAGGGTAATATTGATATTACTAAACTTAAAAATGGGACATATACCCTTAAATTAGATGATAAAAATGCTCTTACATATTTAGAAGATTCTTTTAGACCTTGGCGAGGAAGAATACAAGATAAAATGTTAACTTTTAATTATAATAATAAACATGAGATAAGTGTTACTATTGAGGATTTTGCTTATGAATATGATATCGTTATTGACCCCGGGCATGGGGGTGATGATATTGGCGCTTATAATGATGTGACTAATGAAAAGAAATTAAATTTATTACAAAGTGAATATGAAAAAGAAAGATATGAAGAACATGGCTTAAATGTTTTACTTCTTCGTGAAGATGATTCGTATGGCATTGTAATGGGCGATAGTAATGATAAAGATATAACGCGTAAAGGAATAGCAGTGGGCTATTATTCATCTGTAGCCAAAGTAAGTTATAGTAATCATCATAATAGTAATGAAGTTACTTCTTTATCAGGGTGGGAAATTATTGCTCCCGCTCAAGCTAGTACCAAAGAGTTAAAGCTAATAAATACTATTGCTGGTTCATGGCAAAAAACATATCGGATTAGCGAAGACCATATCCGATATTATGCAAGAAACTTTGTTGAAGGTGAAATGTTTGATAAAAGTAATAGACAAATGTATTACTTTAATGACTATTATGCTGTTATAAGAATACCATACGATTGTTTTAATACTAATCACTTTATTTTCGAGGGAAGCTATTTAAGTAATGATGAAGATTTTGCATATTACTATACGGATAATAATTGGCAAAATTTTAGTGAACAAAAAATTAAAGCTGTAGTTGAGTATTTAGGAAAAGAATATATTGCCCCTTAGTAAATGAATTAAAGATTAAAATAATTGATAAGAGTTTCATAATAAAAGAAGCTCTTTTTTGTTTGAATAACGTCAAGTGTGTGTCAAATAGATAAAATAAAAGCGAAAAAATAAAAATAAAAAAAGGAAATAAGCAAGGGAGTCGGTATATATAAATGTAGAAGGGAGGAAAAGTACTACTAAAGATAGTTAAACCAAATAGATGAAACAACCAAGAGAAATTAAAGCAGTATATGATAGAGTATTCAAAACAATATTTACAGCAAAAGAAGATAGCTATATGCTAGAAACCCTATTAAAGGATATATTAAAAAGAGAAGTAGTAATAAAAGAATATAATAATCAAGAGTTAGAGATAGATAAAGTAAACTCGAAAGGACAAACGGTAGATATATTGTTAAATCTAATTGAAGAAGAAACAATCCATATAGAAGTAAATACAAGTATATCACAAGCTATAAAATTTCGAAATTTAGTATACTTTTGTAAAATAATAGCAAGTGATCAGGTAAAAGGCGAAGAGTATAAGTTTAATAAAAAATATATATCAATAAATTTAGTATGTGGCTTAAAAGGAGGGGAAGTAGTAGAAGAAGCAAAAATAAAAATAGGAAAAAATAAAACATATTATGAAAATATAAGGATATACATAGTAAATTTAGATAAAGCCAGAGAAATGTGTATAAAAGAGAAAGCAAGTGAAGAAATAAAGCATATTGGAGCATTAACAATGACAAGAAGTGAAATAAAAAAATATGGAAAGGGTGATGTATTTATGGAAAAATTAAATAAAAAAATGTATGAAATGTGTAGCACAGACTTTTGGTTTACACCAGAAGAAGATGCGATAATGTTAAAAAAAGCCTTACAAAAAGAAGCAGAATTAAACGCAATGGAAAAAGGGCGAAAGAAGTGGATAAAAGAGGGGCGAGAACAAGGAATAAAAGAGGGTGCAAAAGAAAATCAAAATAAGATAATAAGCAATATGCTTAAGGATGGACTTTCAATTGAAAAAATATCAAAATATACAGATTTAAGTAAAAACGAAATTTTAAAGTTAACTTAATACAAATAAAAGAGACATTTTATATTGAAGTATACAAAATTTAAAATAAATGATAATGTCAATATAAAAATGTAGGTTTTGGCTAATATAATTTTGTAGGTTTTTCGACATTTTTATATTAGCACTATCAATAGAGAGGAATGTATGAAGATGGCAAATAAAAAGATGTATGAAATGTGTAGCACAGACTTTTGGTTTACACCAGAAGAAGATGCGATAATGTTAAAAAAAGCCTTACAAAAAGAAGCAGAATTAAATGCAATGGAAAAAGGGCGAAAGAAGGGAATAAAAGAGGGTGCAAAAGAAAATCAAAATAAGATAATAAGCAATATGTTAAAAAAAGGACTTTCAATAGAACTTATTTCTGAATGTACCGATTTAAGTAAAAACGAAATTTTGAAGTTAACTTAATAAAACTTTTAATTACGTACGACTAAGTTTGAAAAAATTGTAAAAATCATTTAATCAATGCAAAATCCCATTTCATTTTGAAATGGGATTTATATTACATAGTATTTTTTAATAGCCTAATTTTTTATAGTGGTCATATAGTTCTTTAAATCTGTTAAAATGAACTACTTCTCTTTGTCTTAAAAATAAAAGGGGACCAATTACATCTTCATCATCTGTTAAATTAATCAATCCTTCGTATACAGCTCTTGCTTTTTGTTCAGCAGCCATATCTTCGGATATGTTAGCAATTACATCACCAGTTGAAGCAAAATATGTAGCAGTAAATGGATTACCTTGTGAGTCAGCAGGGAATAAGCTTACGCCGTGTTCAGTATAGTAGCAAGCAAGACCGGCTTTTTCTAGTTCATCTAAAGTTGCATCTTTTGTAAGTTGATGAACTATAGTGCAAATCATTTCAATATGTCCAAGTTCCTCGGTAGCAATATCATTAAGAAGAGCTCTACCTTTATCATCAGGCATTGTAAATTTTTGCGAAAAATAGCGCATTGATGCAGCTAATTCTCCGTTTGCCCCACCAAATTGCGTTATGATATATTTTGCCATTCTTAAATCTTTTTTAGAAATGCTGATGGGAAATTCTAATTTTTTATCGTACTTAAACATATTTGCCGTCCTCCTTATTCCATGGCCAAGGCGACTCTATCCATTTAAAAGAATTATAATCAGCGGTAGTGTTACATAATGGACCATATTTCTTTTCAAAATCCTTTGTTTTTTCTTCTAATTTTTTGGCCGCATTTTTATACTTACTTAATATTAATGAATCATCAGGATGAACATCTAAATACAAGTTATAATCAATTACCATAAAATTATATTTCATTAAAGTTAATAAATCTCTTTGTCTTTCGTTTTTTACTTTTGGCACTATATAAGTCATGTTTTTATAAGGCACAAATTCTTTATCGAACATATTGCCACGATAAAAGCTGTCATTATTATCCTCTTTTGTTTGCTCATGAGAATTATTTAGATAATCAAGTCCAGGGATATTCATTACCATATCTAAATATGAATTATCATTTTCAAATAACATAATTTCCTCCTGAAATATAGTATGAATTAACTAGAAAATATACTGGGTAATTACCTAAAAAGCTTGAATTTTATTTATTAAATGTTATAACCCGAGTTTGACAGTTTATGAAATAAAAAAAACTTAATTTTTGTTGAAATTAGGCTTTTCTTTTGACTTAAT
>CANQIK010000047.1 GCA_947624085.1 uncultured Bacilli bacterium | reverse complement strand
AAAGAAAATATATAGAAAAATATAGATAAATAAAGGAAAAAACAGGTAGTTTGTGTATAAACTATGCACACTACCTTATAAGTGAAGGAGAGTTTTTATGAATGCAATTGATAATTTGAGAAAGTATCAAGAAAAAATAAATAATTTAGAATATACCATTAGACTTTTAGACTGGGAACTTAAAATAGTAGCACCTGAGGGCTCTAGTGAAGATATGATAAATTTAATAGGCGAGTATGAGACAAAATTATTCAAGTTAAAGGCTAGTCCTAAATATGGTAAGCTCATTAATGAAGCTATTAATTGCGAGGAATTTAGAGCTTTAGACTTACCTGAACAAAGATGTATTAAAGGGTTATTAAAAACATATGAAGAAGCGCGTAAAGTGCCAGCAAGTTTTTATACCCAGTATGCTAAAGCTCAAAATAAGACAAATATAATTTGGCGAAAGGCTAAAGAAGAAAATAATTATGCATTATTTAAACCATATTTAAAAAAGCTAATTGATTATACGAAAAAATATTATAGGTATATAGCTCCTGATACAGAAAATATCTATGATGTAATGCTTGACCAATATGAAAGAGGAATGAGTACTAAAATAATTGATCCTTTATTTGAAGAATTAAAAAAAGCTTTGATTCCTTTAATTAAGAAAGTTGCCAATAAAAATAATATAAAATTTGAACAAGAAAATACTAGCTTAGAGTTAATGGAAACTGCCAAGTACTTATTAAATTATATTGGTTTTGATTTAAACCGGGGGACTTTAGGAATATATCCTCATGGCTTTACAGATAAGATGGGAAATAATGATGTTCGGATTGCTTTTAATCACGGCAATAAGCCTAATGATTTTGTATCTACTATCATTCATGAGGGAGGCCATGGAATACTTGAGCAAACTATTCCCTATAACTTATATTTATATGATAATGGCAATATCGAGGACCTTATAGGGCTTCATGAAAGTCAATCAAGATTTTTTGAAAATATTTTAGGCCGTAATAAAAACTTTTGGATACCAATTTATGATGATATTAAAAAAATACTTCATTTAAACCTAAGCTTAGATGAGTTTGTTAAATCTTTAAATAATCCTAAAACATCTTTAATAAGAACCGAAGCCGATGAGCTTACTTATTGTATGCATATTATCGTCAGATATGAAATAGAAAAAGATTTATTTGCAGGTAAAATCGAAGTAGATGATTTGCCTCAATTATGGAACGCTAAAATGAAAGAGTATTTAGGTGTTACTGTAGAAAATGATGCCGAAGGCTTAATGCAAGATGTTCATTGGTCAGAGGGCGAATTTGGCTATTTTCCTTCTTATTTACTAGGTTCGATTTATGATGGAATGTTTAAAGAAGCCATCGAAAAAGAACTAGGTAATATTGATGAACTTTTAAAACAAGGTAATATTAAAAAGATAACTGAATATTTACAAAATAATATTTATATTAATGGCGGAGCTTATACTTCTTTAGAAATAATTCATAAATTATGCCATAAAGAGTTATCGGTAAAACCTTTAATAAAATATTTTCAAGATAAATACGAGATTTGAATTAGCATTAAATATATGTTATAATTTTTGCTGGTAATGAAGTTAATTTTTGAGGTGGTAAAATTGAATAAAAATTATCCTTATTACTCTCATGAAAAAATGATTGATTTAAGACAACTATTAGAAACAAATTTAAAACTTGCTAAAGATGAAATAGCTTTTATATATAAAGATCCATCATTAAAAACCATATCTAAAACAAATAAAATGTTTTATGAAGAAGTAATAAATTTAAGTAATTATTTATATCAAAAATATACTAGTAAGCATATCGCGATTATTGCCGAAAATAGTTATAATTGGATAGTATTTTTCTATGCTATTGTTATAAGTGGTAATGTAGCAGTTATAATAGATAAAGACTTGGAACCCGAAAGAATAGAAAAACTATTAAATATTAGCGATACGAAAGATATTATATGTACGCAAACTTATGCTAGTTCTATTGATTTAAAGAAATATAAGGTAACTTATCTTGAAGATATTGATAAATTTATAAAAGAGGGTAAAAAACTTACTAATAAAGCTAAATTAGATCCTGATAATCCGGCGGTAATATTCTTTACGAGTGGTACAACAGGCTTTAATAAAGCTGTTGTGTTAAGCCAAAAAAATATATGTGCTGATTTATACGGAGCTGCGAGCATATTTAAGCCATACGGAACAGCTTTTGCCCCGCTACCTTTCCATCATGCTTTTGGCCTAATTACCGCGGTATTAAAGCCTTATTATTACCGAGTACCAGTATTTATTAATAGTAGTCTTAAAAGAGTGTTACCGGAATTACAAGAAGCCAAACCAAACACCTTATTTGTTGTTCCGGCTTTTATAGAAACTTTTTATAAACAAATTTGGCATACAGCACGTAGGACTAAACAAGAAAAGAAACTAAAAATAGGCATTAAAATAAGTAATATTTTATTAAAATGCCATATTGATTTACGTAATAAACTTTTCAGTAGTCTTTTAGATCAATTTGGCGGTAATCTATCTTATATCATTTGTGGGGGCGCGCCATTAGAGACTAAATATGTTAAATGGTTTCGATCTATTGGTATTGAAATATTAAATGGCTATGGAATCACGGAGTGTTCGCCGGTTGTATCAGTTAATCGTAATAATTATGGGTGTGATGGTAGCGTTGGCCAAATTTGCCGTGATGTTGAAGTTAAAATAATTGATAATGAAATATGTATTAAAGGCGATATTGTCATGCTAGGTTATTATAAGGATAAGAAAGCTACTGCCGAAGTTATAAAAGATGGCATTTTTTATACGGGTGATTATGGCTATGTAAATAAAGATGGATTCCTTTTTATAACCGGACGAAAGAAAAATATTATTATTTTAAGTAATGGTGAAAATATATCTCCCGAAGTTATTGAAGCTAAACTTGCCGAAGATAACGCTGTTAGTGAAGTAATAGTAGCCAGTCAAGATAATCATTTAATAGCTTATATTTATCCAAGTGAGAATTATTTGCAAAATCAAGAATATTTTGATAATCTTATAGCTAAGTACAATAAAAAAGTTCCTAAAAACCATCAAATAGCCAAAGCGGTTTTAAGAACTACAGAATTTAAGAAAAATAATAACCGTAAAATATTAAGAGATAGAATAATGGAGGAGTAACATGAAAGATAAAGTAATAACAATAATCTCATCAACAACCGGTATTGCTAAAGAAAATATAACGGAAAATGCTAATCTATTAACAGATTTAGAATTAGAAAGTTTAGATGTTGTAACTTTAGTAGCAGAATTGGAAAAAGAAGTAGGCAAAGAAATTCCTGATAAAGATATCAAAGAATTTCAAACTGTTGGCGATGTTATTAAGTATTTAGAAGACAATGCTTGATATATATACTTATGAGAATTTAAGTTCTCAAGAAGCTTTAGAAAAGAGTTTAAAGAATTATCATATTGATAAGTATGAGCTTATATATAATGAATATGGGAAGCCTTTTTTAAAAGACAGGGATTTATTTTTTAATATCTCCCATACCAAGAATACGATAGTTATAGCTATAAGCGATAAAGAAGTAGGTATTGATTTACAAGTCAAAAGCTATAGACCGCGGGTAATAGATAAGTATTTTACCCCAAGTGAACAAACTTTAGTGGATAATTCTTTAGATAAAGCCGATACTTTTACAAAGATTTGGGTAAAAAAAGAGGCATATGTTAAAATGATAGGGCAAGGACTTTCCTATGGCCTTAAAAAAGTTGATACACCTTTGTTAAATATTAAGGTTAGTAAAAAAGATGACCTTTATTTGGCTGTATGCCTGAAAGACAGTTAGGATGTGGTATTATTAATATTTTATATTGTGGGGATAAGAATATTGAAGATGGGTTAATCATATCAATCTTGTCCTTAGTAAAGCATAATGCAGAAGCCTTAAATATATATGTTTTAACTATGATTATTGAGGGCCATGAACCGGTTTCGCAAAAATGTATTGATCTTTTAGCCGAAATTTTAAAGGAAAAGAATGCTAAAAGCGCGATAAAATTAATAGATGTAACAGATATATTTAATGCTAATAAACCTACTGCCAATATGGAAACACGCTTTACTCCGTATTGTATGCTTAGACTATATTGTGATTTAATACCTGAAATTCCTGATAAAATACTTTATTTAGATAATGATGTTGTTTGTAATAATAGTATTAGAGAATTATATGATACAGATATTACAAATTATGAGTACGCAGGTGTACTTGATTATTACGGAAGCCATTTCTTTAAAAGAAAATGGTTAAGAAGAACCTATGTTAATTCTGGTGTTCTTCTTATGAACTTAGCACTTATTAAAAAAACGGGGCTTTTAAAAAAGGCGCGGGAAAGATGTGCTAAGAAAGAAATGCTATTGCCAGATCAAAGTGCCTTGAATAAGTGTGCCGTGGCAAAATTAATCCTAGATACTAAATATAATGATCAACATAAGATAGACTCTGATACTATATTTAGACATTTTACTACAACTTTTATCCTTTTTCCAAGGATAAAAACGCAAAAGGTTAAACCTTGGCAAATTGACAGAATGCATGATATTTTAGACACTTATGAATTTGATGACATATTAGATGAGTATTTAAAATTGAAGAAAAAACGTAAATAAATTTGATATTTATTTGGCTAATAAATGTAATAGTGATAAACTATTATATATAATTATTGTGCCCTTCGAACAAATAGATTAAGGAGAACAAAATGAAACAAAATGTAGTGCCAATTTTTTTCGCTGTAGATTCGGGATATGTTCCTTATCTGTCAGTGGCTATTGCTTCACTTATTGAAAATGCTTCCAAAGATTATAATTATGACATCCATGTTGTATATCAAGCAATAACTGAAGATGCAATTAAAAAATTAAAAATGTTAGAAACCCCTAATGCAAAAATAATTCTAACGGAAATGAAAGATGGTTTTAAAAATATTATTGATAGTAAACAAAATCTATTAAGAAATGATTTTTTCAAATCTTTAACAATATATTTTAGAATATTTATACCTTTCATGTTTAAAGAATATGATAAAGCTATTTATATAGATAGTGATACCTGTGTAGTAGGAGATATATCTGAATTATATAATTATGATTTAAAAGATAATTTATTTGGGGGGTGTAAAGATATATCTTGTCAAGATAACAAGATATTATGTGAATATTTTAAAGAAAATGCCGGAGTTACAATTGATAAATATATTAATTCTGGGGTTTTGCTTATGAATATGAAAAAACTTAGAGAAGTAGATTTCCAAAATCATTTCTTATATTTATTAAATAAATATCATTTTGATACGGTTTGCCCTGATCAAGATTATATTAATGCGATGGCAAGTGGTAAGATTATGCTTTTATCAAATGAATGGGACGCAATGCCTACAAATGGAAAGGTGGTATTTGCTAATCCTAAAATAATACATTATAATCTTTTCTCTAAGCCATGGCATTATGGTGATGCTGATTATGCTGATTATTTTTGGCATTATGCTAACAAATCTTTATTTAAAGATGAAATATTAAAAGAAAAAAATAGTTTTACAGAAGAAAACAAAAGACAAGATGAAGAAACTTTTGCAAGTTTAGTTTCCCGGGCTGAAGAGATAACGCATAATGAAGTAACCTTTAAAAAAGTTTTTGAAAGTGGCCAAGAAGAAAGGATATAGTCTATGATAATTGGCGGTTCTAAAAAAGAAGTTATTGCTAATATTAAGAAAAATATTGAAAATAAAGAATATAATAAAAAAGTAGAAGTAAATGATGCTGTACTTACTGATGAACAAATTGATGAATATCTAAATAAATTCTATAAGCAAAAAAAGTCATTTACTTATAAAATCAAGAATAAAGCGGTAATGAAAGGTATTTATAATACCGGTAAAGATATTATTGATAATATCAAAGTTGTTGGACAGGAAAATCTTGCTAATATCTCCCTTTCTAAAGGAGCAATAATAACTTGTAATCACTTTAATCCTTTAGATAGCTATAATGTTCGGAAAGTTGTTGAAGGCATATTAAAGAAAAAATTATACATTGTTATTGAGGAAACCAATTTGGCAATGACAGGAGAACTTGGCTTAATAATGAATTATGCCAATACTATTCCTATTACCAAAAAGCCTAATTATATTTTAAAAACTTTTATACCAGAAATTAAGAAAGTATTGGATGAGGGTAATATTGTCTTAATTTATCCAGAAGAAGAAATGTGGTTTAATTATCGTAAACCCAGACCTTGCAAAAGAGGAGCTTATCAATTTGCTAGTGAATTAAAAGTTCCCGTTATATCTTTATTTGTCCAAATGGATGATTTAGATACTAATGATAATGATGAATTTCTAAATGTTGAACAAACTGTTCATATATTAAAAACAATATATCCTGATGAGAATAAGAGCATTAGAGAAAATAGTATAGCTATGGCTGAGCAAGATTATAACCAAAAGAAAACGGCTTATGAAAAAGCTTATGGTAAAAAGTTAACCTATGATTTTTCGTATCAAGATATAGCAGGCTACATAGCTAATTGACAAATTTAATTCTTGGTGATAAGATGAAATTGCGTTGAAAGGGAAAAGTAACTTGAGTTTTGCAGTAAAAATGAGCAAGCCTAGTAATTATAAGGCTTTGCTCATTTTGTGCATCTTGTGTAATATT
>CANQIK010000046.1 GCA_947624085.1 uncultured Bacilli bacterium | reverse complement strand
TGATAAAAATAAAGGGTATAAAAAGTGTCAATTTACAGGAGCTAAAGATGAAGAAGAAAATAGGAATAATAAGTGTATTATTGGTAGTAGTTATAGTAATAATTTCAACAATAGTAATAACAAATAAAATAAGAAATAACCAAGTAAATACTGAGGGTATTATCGCTTATATGTATCAAAGTGATGATGGCGAATACTTTCAAGGAAATTCAACAAAATGGATAGAAGATGGTTATATTTTAGATGTTGACCAAAGTAAATGTAATAATGCAGAAAATTCAAAACTAGATTGGGATGCTAATAGTAATGAAGTATTATTAATAGCTAATAAAAGAACCAATTGTACCTTATACTTTGATAAAATATCAGACCAAGAAAAATTCTTTCAAAATTTATTGGGAAAAAGTGGTGATGGTAGTTTACTATATCATAATTCATTGCTAACAAATGGTGCAGAAGATAATGGTTATAGATATTCGGGAAATAATCCTAACAATTTCATATGTTTTGGCCCAGGTAGTGAAAATTACAGTAGTTCGGGAACTTGTCCTGTTGAAAATTTATATCGGATAATAGGATATGTGCCAGTAGAATTATCCGATAGCACAAAAACAAAATTAATCAAAGTAATAAAGTCCGAATATGCAACACATGAAGATTTAGAAAAAGATAACAAAGACGGCACAGTTGACTATGATTTAAATTATACAAAATTAAAAAGAGTAAATATTGCTGAAAATTCAGAAGCTTTCTATTGGGACGAAGATTATGACAATACGTGGGGCAATAGTTCATTATATCAAGCATTAAATAACAATGACAAAAGCTTTTTGCATAATTTAAATAATTGGTCAGATAAAATAGAAATGGTTCAATGGAACGTCGAAGGACATGATACATCAGAATTAACAGCCAGAGCAATGCACAATATAGAAAATGATAAACAACAAGGAGCTAAAACGCAAGTTCCAGCTAGAATAGGCTTAATATATCCCTCGGATTATGGCTTTGCTAGCGAACCAAAAAGTTGGGAATATAAACTTTGTAATTATGATAATTCTAAAAATGATGAACAAAATGAAAATAACCGAAACCGTGAAAATAACTGGTTATTTAACGGCGTATATGAATGGACTATTTCGCGAGATTCGAGCTATGAGGATGTTGCGTTTGGAGTCAAAGGCCAAGGAGATGTGGACTCTTCAAACGATGTTGGGTGCTCGAGCGGTGTCCGCCCAGTTTTCTATCTGAACTCTAACGTAACCTTAAGTGGTGATAATGGTATAGATGGAAGTAGTGGCCATCCCTATAAAGTACGCTAAAATAATTTTGGTTGTCATATTATAGTGTAAAGTTATAGAAACTATTTGACATTTAATTTTTAGATAATCACCTTTAATGGGTGATTTTTAAGTGATTGCTTGATATCAAAAGGGTTTTTAGATATAATTAGAAAAGAATAGGTGAGATATGAGAAAGATATTTGCTAGTTTAGATATTGGTTCTTGTTCAATTAAACTTATTGTTGGAGAAATTCAAAGAAACAAGCTTAATATTTTATCATGTGTTGATGTTTTATCAGGAGGCATAAAGAAAGGCTTTATTGTTAACAATGAAAGTGCGGAATTAGCCTTAAAAGATGCTTTTGCTAAAACAGAAGAAATGATAGGTCTACCTATTAAAGAGGTTCTCGTAAATGTTCCTTGTTATAATTTAAATTGTTTTATTTCGAGTGGTTCTACGACAATAACCAGTGATGATAAAGTAATAAAACATAGTGATGTTATTCATGCTATGCAAGGTAGTGTTTATAATAAAATTAATGATAATCAAGAATTAGTTTCAATACTACCTACAAAATATCTTATCAATGATGAGGAAGCTGTAACTAGTCCTATTAATATGGTTGCTAATAAACTTACGGTTAATGATGTCGCAGTTATTATTCCTAAGAAGAATACCGAAGCAATAATTAAATGCTTGGAAAAGCTAAAGATTAAAGTTATTGATGTTGTAGTTTCTCCTTTAGCGGATTATTACGAATTTCGTAATGAAAGCATGGCCAAAGAAGTAGGAGCTATAGTTAATGTTGGCAGTAGCAGTACAACCGTTTCAATATTCAATAAGGGAATATTAACAGCGAGTGAAGTAATTGATATTGGCTCTAATACAATTGATAATGATATCGCTTATATTTTTAAAGTATCAAAGAAAGATGCTAACTATTTAAAAGAAAAGCTAGTTGTTGCTGACTTACATATAGCCGAGCCATCAGAAAGTATTATGCTTGAAGATGTAAATGGTAATAGTATTAAAGTTAGTCAATATGATGCGAGTGCTGTAGCCCTTTCGCGCTTAAACGAAATTTTTAATTTAGTTAAAAAACAAATTAACCTCTTAACAAAGAAAGAAATTAGTTATATAATAGTTACAGGAGGAATAAGTGAACTAGGCTCATTTTCTAGTTTTGTAGAAAATGTCTTTGGCTCTAAAGGAAGAGTCGGAAACGTATCAGAAATTGGAGCAAGGCATAATAAATATTCCGTAGCACTTGGTATGATGAAATACTATAATAGTCGCTTAAAAATGAGAGATGCTGAATATTCCATTTTCTCATTAGAAGAACAAGAAGAATTTGGAGGGGCTCACAGAAGAGTAAATATATCTGATAATTCGTTGCTTGGAAAAATATATGGATACTTTTTTGATAATTAAGGAGGGTATATGTCAGATTTAATGATGGATCAAATTGCAAAAATTAAGGTTGTAGGAGTCGGCGGTGGCGGTTGTAATGCTGTTAACCGAATGATTGAAGAAGGCGTACAAAGCGTTGAATTCTATGTAGTAAATACAGACCTACAAGTTTTAAATAATTCCTATTGTGAAAACAAAATTCAAATAGGTAAAAATATTACCGGAGGACGAGGAGCAGGTGCTAATCCTGAAGTAGGACGGGCTGCTGCTTTAGAAAGCAAATCCGAATTAGAGGAAGCTTTAACAGGTGCCGATATGGTGTTTGTAGCTTGTGGTCTTGGTGGAGGAACTGGAACTGGGGCTGCACCTATTATTGCCGAGATAGCTCAAGAGTTAGGTTCTTTAACTGTTGCTATAGTTACTAAGCCATTTAAGTTTGAAGGTAAACAAAGAATGGAGAATGCTTTAGTAGGTTTAGAAGAACTTCGTAAGCACGTAGATAGTTTAATAGTTATCCCTAATGACCGTTTAAGAGATATTATTGATAAAACAACATTCTTTGATGATGCCTTTAAAGAAGTAGATAATGTTCTTCATCGTGGTGTTCAATCAATTTCTGATTTAATTGCTGTTACGGGAGTTATTAACCTAGACTTTGCGGATGTTAAAACCGTTATGGAAAAAAGCGGTACAGCAATTATTGGTATTGGTTGTGCAGCAGGTGAGAATCGTTCTATTGAAGCGGCAAGACAAGCTGTATCTAACTCTTTGCTTGAGGAAACTATTGAGGGCGCTAAGAATGCCATTGTCAATGTTACCGGAGGAAATAATTTAACTTTATTTGAAATTGAGGATGCTGTTGAAACGGTTAGAGAGGCTGCTAATAGCGATGTTAATATTATCTTTGGAGCTATCAAAAACGAAAATCTTCAAGATGAAGTTATTGTAACGGTTATTGCGACAGGCTTTGATGATGCAACCGCTAATGAAGCACTATTCGGAGGCGATGATATTCCTAAACGAAGCACTCCTGAATTAACTGACAATGATTATGAAATACCTCCATTTTTAAGAAACAATGATTAATTCATAATCTGACAAAATTTTTATATTAAGTATTATAAAATTAAAATTAGGTGATATGTATGACAATATATGTTGACCTAATTTTTTTTATTAATTTTGCTTATGATTTTCTTTTACTTCTTACGGTAAGCATTATTTTGAAAAGAAGAAGGAAACTAAGATATTATTTAACATCCGCATTTATTGGCGCTTTATCTATTTTTCTTCTTTTTATAGATCTTAATGAAGGACTTTTATTTATTCTTAAAGTCTTAACTAGTATAATTATGTGTTTAATTGCCTTTGGCTTTATTAGTTTTAATTATACTATTAATAATTTAATTTATTTATATATGACAAGTACTATTCTCGCGGGTTTTCTATATTTTTTAAGTAATGAATTTTCTTATAAACATGAGGGTTTAATTTTCTTTTTTAAAGGCTTTTCTATTAACTATCTTTTACTTTTAATTATAGCTCCTGTCATACTGGGAATATATATCTATACTTCTAAAAAATTAAAAAGTACATATAATCAGTATTATCATATTGAAATTGTCTTTGATAATATCCATATTAAAGCCTTATCCTTAATGGATACGGGTAATCATTTAATAGATCCCCTTACCAAAAAAGGTGTTATTATTGTAAATAAAAAAATCTTAAAAAATGTTTATAATATTCGCAGTCCTGTATATGTAGTTTATAAAACAATCCATGATGAAGGATTAATGAAGTGTTTTAAACCTAGTTATATTCTTTTAAATAATCATAAAATATATAATTATTTAATTGGCGAAAGTGTAACTAAGTTTGCTGATGGAGTTGATTGTTTATTAAATGTTAAATTAATGGAGGATAATTATGTTTAGAAAATTACTTGATAAGTTAAGAAAGAAGTATAAGGAAGTATTTTTCGTGGGAGCAACCGATAAACTTCCACCTCCCCTTAGTAAAGAAGAAGAAACAAAATACGTTATTTTAGCAGAGAATGGTGATACTAGAGCTAAAGATAAACTTATTGAACATAACCTTAGATTAGTTGTCTTTTTGGCTAAAAAATATGAGTCTACTGGCTATGATATTGAAGATTTAGTATCTATTGGTTCAATAGGACTTATCAAAGGAATTAATACCTATAAATTATCAAAAAATATTAAATTAGCTACTTATGCAAGTAGATGTATATCAAATGAAATCTTAATGTTTATTAGAAAGAATAAAAATCGTAAAGCCGAAGTATCTTTAGAAGAATCCCTTAACTTTGATGCTGAGGGTAATGAACTACATCTTGAGGATATACTTGGTACTGATGACGATATCGTTCCTAAAGAATTTGAGCATAATTTAAATAAAGAAATATTAAATAAAGAAATCTCTAAGCTTTCCAAACGCGATAGACAAATAATGATTCTAAGATATGGCCTTAATAATTCTCGTGAATATACACAAAAAGAGGTAGCTAAAATACTAGGTATATCCCAATCATATATTTCTCGAATCGAAAAGAAAGTAATTAATTCAATTCAAACAATAACGATGTAGCCTGACGCCTTAGGGCGTTTTTTTGTTGATTTATGAATAAAAAGTGGCTTCCTAAAGCATTATAAAGCTTGAAAGGAAGAAAATGAGTAATTATAAAGTAGATATAACAGGTATTAATACTAGTAAATTAAAAAGCTTAACTCATAAAGAAAATATTGCTCTTTTTAAAGCTTTACAAGATGGAGATCAAAGTGCTAAAGATAAGTTAGTAAATGGTAATTTAAAATTAGTGCTATCAGTTTTAAGAAATTTTAATCATAAAGGCGTTAATATGGACGATTTATTTCAAGTAGGAGTTGTTGGTCTAATTAAAGCTATAGATAACTTTGATTTATCTTTTAATTTGAAATTATCAACATATGGAGTGCCACTTATCATGGGGGAAGTGAAAAAATACCTGCGGGACAACTCAATGGTAAGAGTATCACGTAGTGTAAAAGATATGGCTTATCAAATTTTAAAATTTAAAGAAAATTATATGAATGTAATGGGAAAAGATCCGTCTAATGATGAGATAGCTAAAGCTTTAGGTATTAAAGAATATGAAATTGGTTATGCCTTAGATTCTTTAAAAGAGCCTATGAGTATTTTTGAACCTATTTATAATGATGGTGGGGATACCATTTATCTTGAAGATCAGCTAGCAGATGTTAAAGAACAAAATAAAGATAAAGATATGCTTATTTCTATGCATAAAGCCTTAAAAAAGATAAGTGCTAGAGAAAGAAATGTTTTACTTGACCGATATGTTGTAGGTAAAACCCAATCAGAGATAGCAGAAGAACTAGCTATATCACAAGCTCAAGTATCAAGAATAGAAAAATCAGCGATGGAAAAAATTCGCAAAATGATTAAGTAGGGAGAATATTATGATTTTAACTTGTATAGGTATCTTTTTTGCCCGAATTTTAGATGTAACTTTTGGAACTTTAAGAACTGTTTATACTGTTAAAGGTAAACAGTTTATCGCTGCGTTTATTGCTTTTATTGAAGTACTTATTTGGTTTGTAGTTGCAAGACAGGCTTTATGTGGTCCTTTAAAGCACCCGGTTTTGATTGCCATTTCTTATTCTGCTGGTTATGCTACAGGTACAATGATCGGGACGATTATTTCTAATTTATTTGTAAATGGCTTTGTTATGTTACAAGCTATTATTAAAAAAGATGATAAAAAATTAATAAAGGAAATTAGAAATGCTGGTTATGGCTTATCAATTGTCCCTTTAAAACATGAATTAGATGAAACTGCTAAAGAAATGCTTATTATTGAAACAAATAAGAAAAATAGTAAAAATGTTATTGATATAATTAAAACTAGCTATCCTGATGCTTTTATAATGATTAATGAAACCAAAGCTATCCATAATGGCCTTTTAAAGTAGTTAATAATAAAAAGCAATTTATTTTTCACTCATGAAACTTTGTGCAATTAAAATAGAAGTGTGACAGTTATTCCAATTTGCCATCAAAATTTTAGGAACCGATAATGTGATGATAA
>CANQIK010000045.1 GCA_947624085.1 uncultured Bacilli bacterium | reverse complement strand
AATTTGGTTGCCTTGCAAACCCTTATAAATAAAGGGTTTCAACAAAAATGGAGCGCTATTGCGCTCCTTCAGGGGGTGGCTGCTATGAACTCCAGCCATTTGATTTTACCGTTTACTTTAAGCAATTAATCAACATCAAATGTCGCCTAATTTCATATAATATCATTTAATTTTAGAAAATTTGTCGCCTGAAATATCGCCTAGCAAATCGCCTAAATTTTCATAAGATTTCTAATATATTAATTATAACACACTCAATAAAAAATGAATAGAAAATCTACTCATTTAATTTGTTTATAGTATCCACTATGTTATCTAGTTTCCCTTTAAACATATGGGAATAAGTATTTAATGTTTCATCAATCTTACTATGACCTAAATATTTTGCTACCATAGTGATATTAGCACCATTATTTATTAACAAAGAGGCACAGCTGTGTCTAAAATCGTGAATTCTAATTTGCTTAACTCCAGCTAACTTACAATCTCTATTCTTTCTCTCACGCATCATACTTTTACTTATTGGTTCAAAATTACCAAAAACATACCAATCCTCGTTAAATCCATAAAAATTTTCTTGATATCCATGTAAAATCTTCAAATCATTAACTAAAACATCAGGCATAGGCAATGTTCTAGCACTAAGTTTTGTCTTAGGTGGAACAACTAAAAATTTATGGTTATCAATATTTGATACTATATTACGTTTAATAGATAACTCTTTAATTTTAAAATCAATGTCTCTCCAAGTTAGTCCTCTAACTTCCCCAGATCGTAATCCACAATAGTATAATGTTTCGAATAAAGTCTTAAACATAATATCAGTTTCAACATTAATAAATTGTGTAAACTCTTCATAAGTCCAAAATTCCATTTCTTTTGGCATTTCATTAGGATTGTCAAAATTAGTCATTTTGCAATACATATTATTGTAGTGAAAATCATGCCACTTACTCCCATAATTAAGAATACTCTTCAGGTATTTATATAAATCATTTTTAGTTCTAGTTGCTAAATCCAATGAATTCATTTCTTTCTTCCAATCTTCGAAATGATTTATATTTAACTCTCTTACTTTTATATTGTCAAACAGTTTTAAATGATCCCTACGCTTCTTATAATTATGTAATGTTGTAACTTTAACTTTATCCTTTTGATATTCAAAATGCAAATCACATAATTCAGCGAATGTCATATCACTACTTACACCATTATTTTCAATATTTGTTAGATATTTTCTTTCAGCAGCCGTTGCTTCCTTTTTAGTTAGGAACTTAGGCGATTTATGATATTTATATTTACCATCATATAATGGTATTCTGACTTCATACACCCATTTGCGACCATCTTTTGTCCATTCCTTTTCCGAAACTTGCCTTACAGCCATACTAACACCCTCTTACGCTAATTTCTCTGCCATATTGCAAATAAAATCAATATCCAATCCTAAATACTCAATAACCATTTTGGATGGAACACATTTACGATTAGAGGTTGGTACCTTTTTACCACTCTCTAGTATCTGTGCCTCTATTTCATTTCGAATATTCGTTGCACTATGTTTCCCACATTGAGCTAACCTCATAATATCATCAACATCTAACCATACCTTAGATACTAATTCTCTCATCTCAACATAGTTCATATCTTTCATTATATTTAATTGTACATAATCATTCATTGTATTTCCTCCTTAACTTTGTTCCATTTAACCGTACATTAATATTTTTATCAACTTATGAATTTAGCCATTCAGCATTTCTTCTTTAGTATAACGATCTTTAAAAACATATTTAGGCAATTGGGTATCAAAAAAATCCTGTTTTGAATTAAGTAATTTATCTACAATCATTTTACTATCTTCAGAAATTTCTTCCGGTGACAAGCCAGTTAATCTAGTCTTGAAAACAATATCTTCCTTATTGTAAGCTATAAACCAATTTTCAGGATATCCATAAACCTTATCATAATAATCCATAACTTCACCATCATTAGTTTGAACTACCATAACATCTAATAACCTATTATTTGAACGAACAGCCAATATGTTGTCACTCAAGATATCTATTCTATCTGGAATACAATATCTAAGCATTTTGCTTCCTTCATGAAATGAATCATTATACTTTTCATTAATTGCCATTGAAACTACTATTGGTATCATCTTATTGGTTTTTAAGAAATCTTTACTATTTTCTCTAAGGAAAGTGTAATATTCATCACTAATAGTCTTCATACTTGTAACTTTCTTGACTCCATTATCCAGCTTCATGTAATTGAAACTGTCAATGATTATTAAGTCAATACCTCTACCTGTACTATCCTTAAATTTATATTCGGCATCGACTAACAATTTCTGAAGACTATAGGTAGTGCAAATATCAAAAAAACTATCATCAAAAATTCTTAAATGCTTAGCTAAATTATCATAAAAATCGTTACAAACTATCTTTATCAATTCAGCATCATAAGTTTCTTCTGCATCCTCGTTTAATGTCAGTTCTTTTTCAAACTTTGTATCAAATGAATGTCTTAACATTAGTTTCTTCATGAGTTCTTTTTCTAATGTACCTAAGGTTAAATATAGTACATTTTTACCAGTTGTAATAGCTTTGTAGGCAATGTTCAGACACCACAAACTTCTAGCAGGTGAATCATCCCCTAAGATTGTTGTTAGTTGTCCACCTTTAAGACCTCCATTAAGAAACCTATCAATACACTCACATGAGGTTGAAATCATCTTATCCAGATCATTCTTTGCTGTTTCATCAAATGAATTTAAATAATCCTCCAATGTTGATTCTTTATTAATTTGAATTGTCTGCGCATATCGATCTAAAAGTAATTTAGTATAGACTCTATTAACCACCTTATCATTCAATAATTGACCTATTTGGGCAAGTTCTTCCCTCTTATGTTGATTAAACCTCTTGTCAATATATTTATTTGCCTCATACTGTACATCTTTAATCTCTATATTATCCTTTACTGTTATACTATGACCTAGTTCATCTAAAACTTGTTGTATATCATATGTATTCAGTAGTTCTATTTTTTCTAACACAGCTTTACACAACTGAATCTCCATTTTATTTAAAACTTTGCATCTGAATAACATTTCAATAAAACTCTTTACCATATAATTATTTGGCCAAGTTTTAGTTCCTAATAATCCTATTAACTTATCATCTATAAGTCTCTCTTCTGATTCTTTATAATTAGACATATTATCATTCCTTTCTCCAATCTCTTATATAAAGAACTAAACCCCTTTAAAATCTTAACTTTAAACTCATAAAACATACTCATCTTTATGTAATCAATTGCTCATCTTTATGTGTTGTCGCTAAAATCAAAACATAACCAATTTTACTCGTAACTGATTTGTTATATTTTGCTCTTGAACCTTTATGCCTGCTAATATGAGTACCTATTCCATACTGAGATACTTCATTACAATCTTTTAAAACTTCTAATATTTCATTGGAATAGCTATAGATGTTATTAAATTGTCTTGTTGTGTAATTATAATCTCCATAGCACCACTCACAATATTCATTAATCATAGGCATCAAGTACTTCCGATTAGGATGATATTTAGCACAAAACACTCCCTGTGCTATATAAATTGCCATACGATGTTTGGCTGCTTGTTTTAAACTACATTGATAAAAAACATCTGGTAAAATATTCGAATATCTTCTTGAGCGTTTAATAATTTCTCCATAGAAACCAAATGAATAGTCAAATTGCCAATTATTCTTACTAATTTCTGTAACATTAGAAATCTCTAAGAATGGTTGAAATATATCCTTATCATTTACCCCATATCGCTCTTTCCTAAAAGTGGAATTAGTTTGTAAAAGAATTAATTTACTACAAAGACTTTTTAGTATTTCCTTATATTTCTCTGCAGTCTTGTCATTTAAAACAATATTGGCATAAGATGAGGCCTTACATCTATATGCTTCAATTTCTTTAAAAGAAATTCTCCTGATATTAGATGACTTATTCAAAAAATCACTGAATAATATATCTGCTATTAAAACTTCTTCTGATGAAAATATTAATCTTTCTTTCATGTAATCATAGTATATTGCACTTTCATCAGGCTTGTTTTCGAATAGTCTTTCAACATCAAGCTGTTCTTCTTGAACCTGACTAGGTATTTTTGTCAAAAGTTCAATCTGATAGCCATTACCAGCTCTTTTATAAAAAGCATTAGCTAAATACTTTTCACCATTAATTGTTTTTATAGTTATTGAATCTAAAGGGTACCCTAAATTAAGCTTGTATAAATCCAATAACAGTTGATCATGTACTGTGATGAATCTTCCATCAACAAAACGATTTCTTATCTTCACACCTTAATTTCTCCTTTCTTGTCATTTAAATATGATTTTCTTGCAAGAAATCTAAAACTAGCGTATAAGCACATTGAAACTTTATATCTTCATATGATAAAAACTAAATTAGTTCAAATTCTTTCTTGAAGAAAAGTACATGTAGCACTCGCTATAGAACCTCTTTTTGGTTCTATGTTACTAAGCGAAATTTTTCTAAAACTTTGCAAACCCTTATAAATACTGGCCAAAACATGGTTTTTATATTTGAAAAATGTCGGTATAACTTTGCACAAAAAAGGAATAATGTTATAATGTTGTAAAGGAGTCCATAAAATGAAAAGAAGAAAAAGAACACATCTAACAAACTCACAAAGAACATTCATGGAAGGGATATATGAGGTAAGATATACATCTAGTCCTTATTTTGATGATATAAAAGAAAAAGATCATCCTTTTAACGATGAAAGAATTCAAAGAATATGTAGAACACTTTGCTTATTTGATAAACTTCAAGATGTCAATGAAGTAGCAAAGCAAATGAACTTAAGTAGAAGAACAATATATTATTATCTAGAAACTTATGCTAAAAATCCCAACTTCATGAGGAAAAGGAAAAAAATAAGAGTTTCAGAACTTCAAAATTATTTTGGAGTAATAAGAGAAGAAATCAACAATGGAAAAGTAAAAACATATAAACAGGCTCAAGAAATAATTGAAAATCTGACAGGCATTAAACGAGGAAGAACACAAATCCGAGCATTCTTAAACAATAATTACTTTAAAAAAGATGCAAATGGTTATCTTAAATGCAAATATACTAGAACCATTAAGCGAATAATTGATCAAAAAAATGAAATGGCGAATCATACCTTCTTTACAGAAGAAAATAAAAATGAAATGGAAGAGTATGCCTATCAAATTGCAAGTTCTTGTAACTATAATGAATTTACTATAGCAAAAAGACTTAAAGAAAAATTCCATTTAAATAAAACTGATAAAGAAATGGTAGATTGGCTAAAAAAGAATACTTCGCTATATTGATTTGTGTCCTATAATTTGAGATATAGGACACAAAATTAAGCATTAAAAAAGGGGCTATAATTGCCTCTTTTTCAAACCCTATTTATCAGAGTTGTTAACATTAAAATAAGCTTCAAGTAGTTTTTCAGGTGCATTAGAAATGCGCTGATCTTCATGTACATATATTGTGGTTGTGTTAATATCACTATGCCTTGCAAATATTTGTGCCTGCAGAAGATCATCATTACTTGCTTTTGTAACGGAAGTTATGGCAGTATGCCTTAAACTATGAGGTGTGACTCTCTTATTCTTAACATTATTTGCTACCAATAATTTAGTAATAATACGCCTTATACTCCTCGTTGTTAGCCTTGTATTCGGTTTATTGTAAGCAAGACCGACAAATAGAGGATCAGTAAATTTGTAATCACTACGAGCCACTAAATAATCATTTAAAGCCGCCATAACAGTTGGACAAAGAACAATAAAGCTATTCTTCTCGTTCTGAAATTTACCTTGAATATACAAGATATTCTCATTATCACGTGTGCTGATATCTTCTACATTTGCACGTTCTAGCTCACACTCCCTCAAACCATTACGAAGACATAACTCAAAAATTGCATAATCTCGCTTTTCTTGAAGTGTTTCTCTTTTAATATTATTCTGTATAGTCAATGCCTGTTCCCTAGTTAATGGAAGCTTTTTATGATTCTTACTTTGCTTAACACTTTTTATTGTTGCCATAACATTAGGTATTCCAATAGTTTCTAAATATCGGAATAACGAACGCACCCCAGCTAAATATTGATTCACAGTAGAAGCAGATGAATACTTACTAACTAGATACCGCTTATAATCCAGAATAACCTGTCTATTAACTGACTTTATATCATTATTGATAAGCCAATTCAAAAAATACCGGATACTAGACAAATAATTATAACTTGTCCCTTTATTAACATCTAATGAATTGGCATAATCCTCAATGATCATTTTAGTCGTTAGTATAGGATCAATGTCCTTGCGTTCATCACAAACAACAATATTACAATCCAACATAAAAATCACCTCGTGTTTGTTTTAACGTGTCCTCTAATATTAGTCAAATAAAAAAGAGAATAAAGTATATATTATTCTCATTAAAAGCCAGTAATGTGAGTTGAACCAAACCTCATACTTCATAACCGGACTTACAGACAAAGGGTGGCGATTTGTTTACTGCACTAGGTACAAATCGTTCACTCCATAAACCTTCCATAGTTTAAAACGGATTCAAACCATACTATGTATCTTCACGAGAATAGCTAGTTCTCGATGTTGTCTAATAACATCTTATTAATCACTTAATTAAAATAAAAAGTCAACATATTATTGCATATTATTTAACTCTCATTATGTTTCCATGAGATTATTATTGAATCATCCTCAAGTAATGCTTCCTCCTTACAATCTTTTGGTAAAAACAATAACATACCATTATCTAGTTGCA
>CANQIK010000044.1 GCA_947624085.1 uncultured Bacilli bacterium | reverse complement strand
TTTTTTTTTTTGAGACAATGATAAAAATAAAGGGTATAAAAAGTGTAAATTTACAGGAGTTAAAAATGAAGAGAAAAATAGGAATAATCAGCACATTAATAGTAATGATTTTGTTAGTAATTTTGGTGATATTATTAACAAATAAAAAAGAAAAGAAACCATTAGATATTGCAATAGAAGATAGTGGTATAGCATATTATTATCAAAATGGTAGTGGTTATACACAAGGGACATCAAGCACTTGGACAACAGGTTATGTATTAAATGTAGGTAAAAGTAGTTGTAATAATGTAACTAACCCCAAAGATATATTAAATTGGGACTCAGTAAATAAAACGGTATTAATGTCAGCAGATAAAAATAATAACTGTAAATTATATTTTGATAAAGCATATACAGCAGAAGAGTTTTTTACAACGTTTGCTAAAAATGTAAGTAATGGTGAATTAATAAAGCATACATCTTCTTTAGCAAATAGTGCCGGAGATGATGGTTATAGATATTCAGGAAATAATCCAAACAATTTTATATGTTTTGGGCCAGGCAGTGAAAACTACAATAAAGGTGTACTTAATGAAACATGTCCAGATGGAAACTTATATCGGATAATAGGGTATGTGCCGGTAACATTATCAGGCGGACAAACTGAGTTTAGAGTCAAAGTTATAAAATCAGAATATGCAACAAAAGAAGATTTAGAAAAAGAAAGTAGTGATGGAACGCAGTCATTTTATTCTACATATAAAGAATTAAAAAGAGTAAAAGCAGAAAATCGTATAGACGGTTTTTATTGGGACGAAGGTCGCAAAAATATATGGGGCAGTGGTTCATTATATAAAGCATTAAATGACACTTCAAATAGTTATTTGCATAAGCTAAATGAATGGTCAGATAAAATTGAGCAAGTTCAATGGAATGTTGGAGGAAGTAATAAAAATCAGCCTCCAAATGCGAAAGAAGTATATGATGATGAATGGAATGAATCATATGGAGCACAAACAAAAGTATCAGCAAAAATAGGCCTAATGTATCCGTCAGACTATGGCTTTGCAAGTGAACCAAAAAGTTGGGAATATAGTCTTTATAAGTATAATGATAGTAAAGATGACGAAACTGAAAATAACCAAAACCGTGAAAACAATTGGTTATTTAATGCGATAGATGAATGGACTATTTCGCGCGGTTCAGGCAGCACTAGCGATGCGTTCGGTGTCACCAAATATGGGCACGTGGGCTACAACTACATCGTTGGCTACGACGTTCACGACGCGAATGGTGTGCGCCCGGTCTTTTATCTAAACTCTAGTGTAACCTTAAGTAAAGGTAATGAAATTGATGGAAGTAGTGACCATCCCTACAGAGTAAATTAAAAAATGTATTATATTAACTCATAAAGGATAGCGAAAGTTATCTTTTTTTATAAAAATATTTAAATAATTATCTTAAAAAGGTATAATAATATTATGAAGAAGATTGTAATTATAATAATATTGCTTTTAATGGTTTGTGGTTGTGATAAAGATAAGCCAAATGAAAATCAAAGTACAACTACTAATAATAATACAGAGGTAGTAGAGATAGAAGAAGAGTATGTTGATAATAATCCTGTTATAGTAAGTATTTATAAAGAAAATGAAACTGGAGCTTTAGATAAAATTATAGATAAATATGAAACTACATGGGAAAAGAAAAAAGATATAGTTGTATTAGCAACTTTACCTACTGATATAGAACATCCTGAATATGATTATATGCCTAATTTATGGCCTAAATATAGTGCTATGTATGGTGATATAAGTTATAAAATTGGTTGGAATGTAAGTTTTGAACTTATAAATGGCGAAAAGATTAATTCCACGATTACTATGCCTAGTGATACAGCAGACTATTATGATTATTTAGAGGTTTATTTATATGATGATGTAAATGTACCTATTGGCCAGTGGCATTCTCATCTTTTAGATGAACAAGTAACAGATGAAACAATAATGGACGCTATAAAGTTGACTGCAGGTGAAAACTATGAACAAATAAAGGGCCCTATTACTTTAACTGTTTTTTCTTATGATGATGAAAATGACTTTGATGAAAATAATAATTATCGAGGTAAAAGTTTATATCAAGTAACAATTTATGATAATTAAATTATTGTTATAAAATAGAGGTTATGCTATAATTTAGTATAATGAGGAGAGTTAAAATTGAATGAGATAGAAAATGAAAAAGCCATTATTAATGAATCTCCTGATTTTGAGACACAAAGAGAAATAATAAACGAGGAGAAAATTGCTCAAAAGAAGTTGAGAAAGTTTTATGTACATATAGGATGTATATTTTGTTTGATGATTATAATTGTTGTTACAGCTTATGTAACCCTTGATTTATATAAAGAATATAATTTTTTTAGTAATGATGTATGTTTAAATGTAAATATTAATACCGAGGGAACGGACTTTAAAAATATTAATGTTACAGGTTCAGAAAATTGTGCCCCTGAGTATAATATTGATTACTACAATAATCGTAAAGCTACTTTTAATATTGATTTATTTGGTGATAAGTCAAAAATCTTTAATCCTACTAATCAAAAAGATGAAAACGGATACTGTAAGTTAAATTGTGATAGTAACGGTGATAATTGGCCTGATTATAATATTGACTTAAACGGTGATGGGATAGCAGATGTTAATATTGTTAAAGACTATGCAAATAGTAATACTTGTGATTTAAATTGTGATTTAAATCATGATACAATACCGGATACAAATATTGATACTGACGGCGATGGTAATCCTGATGTTAATATAACTGATGCTTTAGATAATACTATTCCTCTTTATAATATTGATTATAAAGGAAATAGAAAACCGGAGTTTAATATTAAAAATGAAGATGGCTCTATAACAAATGCCGTTAATAGGGTAACACCGGGAGCAGTATGCGAAAGTAACTGTGATATCGACGGTGATGGATTCCCTGACTATAATATTAAGTTACCAGAAAATGATAGTTTATTAAATGAATTAGTTACTCCAGGAGATACTTCGATTGATTATAATCTTGGTAAAACAGTAGATTGGAAATGCTTTATTTCTAATAATTTACCTAGTTGTGAAACAAATAGTAAGACTGCGAATAATAAGTATATAAATATTGATGTTGATGGAAATGGCACAGCTGATATTAATGTTTCAAGCGATAAGGGGGCAAATGTTACTAATCCTCTTAATAAACAAGGAACATATAATGGTAAAAATATTACATTAAATGAAGATGCTGATAATGATGGATTTCCTGATTACAATATTGATATAAATAATGATGGCACTCCTGATTTAAATATAACAGAAGAAAATAGCCATGTATGTGTTAAAAATTGTGATACTAATTATGATGGTATAGCGGATTATTTAATTGATTATGATAAAGCTAATGGTAATTCTATAAGTATTTATAATGCCAATATTGATGTAGATTTTGATACTAAATGTGATATTAATTGTGATACAAACTATGATTTATATCCAGATTTAAATATTGATATTAATGGCGATAGCATTCCGGATATTAATATAGATGTTGACGGTGATGGTATCCCTGATTATAACATTGATACTGATAATGACCATAAAGCAGATGGTAACTTATCAGCTCGCTTAGATGGAACCTGTAATTTCCGTTGTACAAATCAAGTCGAAACAATAGTTGATGAAGCTGATAGTTGTACAGTTAATTGTGATACTAATAATGATGGCTGGCCAGATAAAAACGTTGATTTAAATTATGATGGTATTTGTGATATAAACTGTGATGATAATACTAATATCGATAATAATCATGATTACTTTATAGATGAAGAGGACCATACTAAAGATATGGTTATTGATAAAAATAACGATGGAACATTCTATGTTCTAAATCCAATTGATATAGTTGGTCAAGATATTGAACCTGGCTGGGAAGATATTTATGTTTTAAAAATAGTTAATAATACTAACTATGCTATGGCATATCAGTTTGCATGGCAAGATATTATAAATGAATTTACGGAAGCTAATAATTTACAATATGAAATTATTAAAAATGGTGGTTATTATTTAACAGATATGAAAACCCCATATAGTGATACCGTTTTAGATGAAGAAATACTTATAAGACCAAAAGCTAGTGTTAAATATATTATGAAAATAAAATGGCCTGAAACGGGTGAAGACCAAAACATTGATAGTGGCAAAAAATTCCAAGGAAAGCTAACGGTGACAACGAAAAAATAAGAGAGAGGAATAAAAAGGGATGAAGAAAAAATATAATCGCAAGTATATTTTTAAATATTTGTCTACGATTTGTTCGTGGACCCTTTTTATATATCTTTTCCTTATCGCGGTCTTTCTTATTTTTTATTTTGTAAATATTAAAATTATTAATAAAGATAAAATTAGTCAACCAATATCTATTTATACAATTATAAGTGGGTCAATGATTCCCACGATAGATGTTTATGATGTTGTAATTAATATTAAAATTGATAAACCTCAAGATATTAAAGAGGGGGATATAATTACTTTTATATCAGAAAGCTCAATATCAAAAGATTTAACCGTTACCCATCGGGTTAAAGACATTCAAGTTGTAAACGGTGAATATCAATATACAACTAAAGGGGATAATAATATTGTTCAAGACTCTGCTCCAGCGACATTTGAGAAAGTAATTGGTAAAGCGGTCTTACGTCTTCCACAGTTAGGGCGTATTCAAGCCTTTATTGCTAGTAAATTTGGCTGGCTTGTTATCGTTATTCTTCCTGCTTTATATATAATCCTTAAAGATGTAATTAAACTTATTAGAATTGGTAAATTACAAAAGGCTTCTAAGTTAGAAAAAGAAAAAATTATTTACGATGATAAAAAAGATTATGATGAAGAAGAAAATGATGATATAATAGAAAATAATGAAAGGAATAATGACGATGACTGAGGGAGATTTAATTGTTCTTGATAATGATGAAAGATATTCATTATTAAAAAAAATAACTTTAAATGATGATACTTATTTTATGGCAGCTTTTGTTAAAGATGATGATTTAGTCGATAAAAAGAAAATTGTATACTTTAGAGTTGAAGAAGAAGATAATGAACAATTTGTAGATTTAATAACCAGCGAAAAAGTTATTTATGAGCTAAGTCAAAAATTAGCAACTGACGTTAATGAAGCTAAAGAAAAAGATGCTACTAACTAGCATCTTTTTGCATGAGTCTATTTATCCAAAGGGAAGCAGCCGTATCGCCTAAGGAATTAAGCATTGTCGCAGGGGCGTCGGTTATTGTCGCTATAATTGTTAAAATTGGTAAGGCTGATATTGGAAAGCCTAAAAGTGTTAAAATTAACATTTCAGATATCGTGCCTCCCCCCACGGGAACTGCGGTAATCAAAAGGCTTGCTACAATAGCAACAATACATACTTTGAAAACACTTATTGGACTACCAAATAAATATACAAGGAACATAATCTTGAAAACACTATCGATAACAGAACCATCTTTATGAAAACTTGTTCCTAAAGATAAAGTGGTATTACAAACATCTTCATTTACGCCCATATTATTAATCGCTTTAACGTTAACAGGCAAAGTAGCTGCGGAAGAGCAAGTTCCTAAAGAGCATAATATAACTGGTAGACTTTCTTTCCAAAACGTTTTAAGACTTTTACCACAAAATAGAGCAATTAAGGAATATACTACTATCGCAAAGACAATAGATATTACAGTATAGTAGATAAATACTTTTAAATAACTAGTGGCTACATTAGCACCAAAAGAACCAACCATAGAAGCAAAGTAAGCACATATTCCTATTGGCGCATAGTACATAATTATTTTAATGACATTCATAATTATTTCGTTAGTGGTCTCTAACCCTTTAATTACTTTATCTTTATTAGATAGACTATTAATTGCTATACCGGTAATAATACTAAAGGTAATTAAAGCTATAATATTATTTTTAGAAATTAAATCCGTAAAATCAGCTACACTGAACATAGAGACAAACTTTTCTAAGTAGTTCATACTTTCACTTGCAATACCACTTTCCATGGAATTGAGTGCTGATGAAGATACAAAGTTGAAAGCATATGTTGCAATGACACCTACGCCTACTGCTACTATTGCCATAATAATGAAGACAATAAATATTCTTTTGATTAATTTAAAGGCTTTTTTCGGTTTTATTTTGGCTATTGCCAGCGTTACTGTTACAAATATAAGAGGAACAATTACTACTGATAAAAGATTAATGAATAATTCTCCTAAAGGAGCTATGTAAGATGCTTTTTCTTTAAATATTAAGCCTATTACAACACCTGTTATCATTCCGAGTAAAAGCCACAATGTTGTTTTCCACTGTTTTAAAAATTTCATTACATCACCTATAACATATATATTCTAAATGTTTGGGATATGTGCCTAAATTTTATTAAAAATTTTTTCGTTAGCGTTTGACTACTTATAGTAAATATGTTAATATTAAAATTGAAATTTAAGGAGGAAGTATGGAATTAAAAGGAAGTAAAACCGAAGCTAATTTAATGGCTGCTTTCGCAGGAGAAAGCCAAGCTAGAAACAAATATACATATTATGCTTCACAAGCAAGAAAAGATGGTTATGAACAAATAGCCGCTATATTTGAAGAAACTGCTAATAATGAAAAAGAGCACGCTAAATTATGGTTTAAAGAATTAAACGGAGGAGCAGTTCCCTCAACAGAAGAAAATTTAAAAGATGCTGCTCATGGCGAAAATTATGAATGGACAGAAATGTACAAAGAATTTGCTGAAACTGCTAGAGAAGAGGGCTTTGACCAAATAGCTTTCCTTTTTGAAAAAGTAGGCGAAATTGAAAAACATCATGAAGAAAGATATTTAAAATTATTAGATAATGTCGAAAAAGACCAAGTCTTCCATAAAGATGAAGAAGTAATTTGGATATGCCGTAATTGTGGTCATGTTTACTATGGTAAAGACGCATTAAAGGTTTGTCCAGTATGTAAGCACGCTGAAAGCTTTATGGAACTTAAAGCTGTTAATTATTAATATACGATGAATTATTAAAGTAGTTTTAGAAAACTGTTAGAGAGTAATAAATTATGCTGAAATTATTACACAAAACTAAAACGAAATTCAAATAAGGAGTATAAACGAATTAGTCACGTTAAGACAAAAGAGTGTATGAAAACTTCATAAATTAAGGTGGTACCGCGGGAATATCTCGTCCTTAAGATATGGAGTTTTTTTATATAGATAGTGTGAAAAGTTTTATGGAAAAATGATCACACTAAACAAAAAAGATATTAAAATGAAAATTTTAATATAAAT
>CANQIK010000043.1 GCA_947624085.1 uncultured Bacilli bacterium | reverse complement strand
CCCGAACATAAAAGATATTCGTGTTTTTTAGAGTTCTTTTTTCTCATATAATGCCCACATTCAAGACAAAATACTTTGCCAGAGAAGATATGAACAATACCTGTTGCTTTCATAAGAAGGAGAAGGTATATTTTTACTATTTAAGTATTTTGCTATACCTGTAAACCCTAATCCTGTTAAGTATAGATTTATAAAAATCACAAAATAAAACACAAAGAAAAAGTGAATGGATAAGAAATAAAATTGTTTTAATAGCATTTTCGCCTCATTTGGTTATGAAATATCCGAAGGAGAAATAAATTCTCCTTGCTTCATTTTAGAATGAAAAGCACTTCTTATATTATTTGAAACATCTTCTAAATATCATTCATTTATGAGTCCATTTCATTCATAATCATTACCTCTTAACATAAGGTAACAATTAAGTTTTAAGTTAAACTTATAACCAATACTATTATACCACTTACTCGGCTGTATTGACATTAAACTCCTTTAGTATCAGTTATTTTATCATCTACAATATCAACCACACTAATAAAATATTTTTCCTCTTCCTTATCCCAAACAGTTCTAATTGTTTCGTTATTAAATATTTTATTTACTAAATACATTTTATCTTAACTATTCATAATCAAAACCTCCATTATTAGGGGTGTATTTATCCCTTTATATTTATATATACCGGATAGAGGTCTAATTTCCTTTTTTATTTTGTAATTTTTTAAAATATTTTTATCAATTATAGCTTTCGTTTTTAATTTGCGCTTTAAATTTCAATTGGTCACATTTTGTGACCGATTGCTTTTTTGTTTCTAAGTTACTATTTTATATTCCATTTGATTTGAATATCTCTGGTATTTTTTTCTTTATTTATTTTACCAACATAAATTTTATCAATAAATTCTTGAACAATAATTCGGGTAAGCTTATTTATATGCAGATATTTATTTAATAGATTATTATTTAAATCTTGTTTTTTAATGTTTAAATTTTTAATACTACTATTAATAGCTTTAATCTGCTTATTATAGTTATTATCATTTTCACTATATTCTTTAATTAGTGTATTAAACTCTTTAACAGGGATAATACCATTTACTTTATCTTCATAAAGATTTTTTAAATAGTTTCTTGTTTTAGCTATTTCTTTTTCCAGAGCAATCTTTTGGTTTTGTAGTTCCGCAATTTTTTTGGTATATTGATCTTTTAAATTTTGAGATTTTAAATCTATTAATATATCTTTATCATAATATTTTATAAGTAAGTCATTTAAAGCCTTTAAAACAATTTCTTCTACCACATCATATCTAATAGAGGCTTTATTAATACAATCATCATAGCCACTATTATTACTATAGCAGGTAAGATAATCATGCTTTCTAGTGCTTTTTTTACGCATATTATGGCCACATTCAAGGCAAACAACTTTACCTGCTAAGGTATGTACCATACCTGATGATTTAAGGGGCTTAGATCGCTTTTTAATAAGTTCTTGAACTTTATTAAATAGATTCTCATCGATAATACTTTCGTGCGTATTTTCTTTTCTTATCCACTTACTTTTATCTTTATATATAATTTTATGATTTTTATAACTAATAGTCGTTCTTTTACCTTGAATTAAATGGCCTAAATAAACTTCATTAGTCAAAATAGTTTTAACTTGATTAGGATTCCATTTTATCATTTCTCGCGGTCTTTTACTAATAACATTTAGTTTAATCCCTTTATGATACTTATAAAGGGAAGGAGAGGGGATATTTTTGCGATTTAAATATTTTGCTATTCCAGTAAAGCCCATGCCGGTTAAGTATAAATTATAAATATCCTTAACAGTAGTCGCGGCAATTGGATCAATAATTAATTTATTATTGTTTTCAGGCGATATATCATAGCCAAATGGCGCAAAAGGGGAAATAAGCTCACCTTGCTTCATTTTAGAATAAAAAGCACTTCTAATATTATTAGAAACATCTTCTAAGTACCATTCATTTACAAGACCATTTATTTGTCTTGCTTTTTTATTACCGCGATTTTCTGTATCAGCATTATCCGATAAACCGATAAATCTTATATTCCATTCTTTGAATTTATTGTTAATATATTTTTCAACGATTTCCATATCACGAGAAAATCTTGACTGGCTTTTACATAAGACAATGTCAAGTTTCTTATCTTCACAATCTTTAATTAATCTTTCAAAAGCCGGTCGATAAGTTCCTGCTCCTGATAAATCTTCATCGCAATATTCACCTGCTAAAGTAAATTCCGGATGTTTAGCAATATATTGCATAAGCATATTTCTTTGATTTTTAATTGACTCACTTGAATCACTTTTACTAAGTTTATCTTTATCTTCATTTGAAAGTCTTAGATAAATTCCTACTTTTAATAGAGTTTTACTATTAAAAGTATTTGTTTTTTCCATAAACTATTATCTCCTATAGATTACTTTCATTAAATTCTGTTAATTCAATAATGGTATATAACTTCTTATTTATAATTGCTTTTAACATAGAATTAGATATATTTTTAGAAATAATATTTGTAACATTATATTTCATATATCTAAATTTATTCTTTTTTCAATGTAAATATGTATAAGTTAATATATGTCTAGATTAACGTAAACTAAACAATGAACATTACAATTTGTTGACACTATATGCGTTAACAAGATAAAATTAAATAGAATAGAAGGAGTGTTTATGAAAAAATTCTTATTAGGATTAGCCTTAGCTATCGGTTTTGTTTATCCGGTTAGTGCACTTACCACACATAAGCCTAGTGATTGGGTGCCAAATGGCGATTTAGGAAGTGCCGAAGTAATTTCGGAAAACAGTGTTAAATTAAGCGGTGCATCTAATTATGGACCGTTTAGTAAGGCTAGTAAAGAAAAACTTAGTGATGGTATTACCGAGGAAACCTATATTGATTTAAATTTTGATAATATCGCTAATGATGGTTTTTTTGAAGTAACTTTAGGATTACAAAATGCTAAAAATGAATATGTAACTGAAGCAGTAGTTATAAGCCAAAGAGTAGGAGATAAAGTTGTTGTAACTGCTGGATGGGCACCAGAGTTTAAAGCCGAAGTTACTGAAAGTGGCATTTATACCTATCGCTGGGATATGTACGTTAAAAGTGATGGTATAGCCTATGTAGTATTTACCATTTTAGAGGGTGATAAAACTATAGGAAGTACTGGCGAAGTTAGTCTAGATTCGGAAGAAGCTAAAGGACCAGATACTAAATCACCAGTAGCAGAGCAAGAGGATGTATCAGTAAAATACCTATGGTTTTGTAATATTCAAACTGATGGCCTAGGAAGTGGGGACATTACTGTTTATTCTAAATTACCAGGAGCTGAAAATGCCACACTAACAAGTTCAACTGATTCTGGCTTAAATATTCCTGATAAAGAAAAAGTTAATGATATTCTTAAAAAAGCCCTAGAAAATCTTGCTATCGAAGGCCTTAGTGAGGATACTGCAGTTAATTTTGATATAAAGGCAACTGCTTTAGAAGCCAAAGAAGAAGTTGCTACTCAATTTAAAGAAACTTTAAAAGAAAATAAGGTTAGTGCTACTATAGCAAATTATTTCGATATCGCCATATTAGTAAAAGATGCTATAACTGATGAAGATTTAGCGTCTATAACTGAACTTGAGGAAAAAATAGAACTTATAATAAACATTCCTGAAGATATACCGCAAGTAAGCAAGGGATATGAACGAACTTATTATATTTTAAGAGAACATAATGGTAAAGTCGATATTTTACCTGCAAATATAGTAGAGAAGGGTACAGCATTATCATTTACATCAGATTTATTCTCAACATATGCTTTAGCTTATGAAGATAAACTTATAAAAGCTGAATCTAATATTACTGAAAATAACGAAGAAGTAGCTAATACACTAGATAATGTACCTGTCTATTTAGCTATAGCATCAATAACAGTATTATCTTTAGCCTCTATTATTATAGTAGCTAAAAAAGGCAAACTAACTGACTAACTTTTCAACCTAATTATTCAAACTTTCTAAGATTCCTATAAAACTTAATCTATCATGGATAGATAGATTTTACACAGAAATTTTTACACTCTCTGGCTTCCAGTTGCAAAAAGTAATAATATTAATTTTTTATCAACGTATTTATAAACTAATAACCAATCAGGTTCAATATGACATTCTCTACAATTTTTAAAATACTTATTATCAATTAGAAAATGATCTTTGTATTTTAAATCTAATTCTTCTTGATTTGCTAATTTTTCAATTACATCATATAGTTTTCTTAAATCTTTTCCTTGTTTTTCGATTTTTTTATATTGTTTTTTAAAATTATTAGTATAATCAACTATACATTTCACAATCTTAGTCCTCTTTTAGGGAAGAAATAAGATCGTTCATATTAGTATATCCTTTTCTTTTTCCGCTTTCTAAATCCTTTATTATTTGATCTCCTTCACTTAAAGCATCTAATAATTCTTTGCTAGGCTTTGAATTTACTACTTCAAAAGGAACACCATCTTTATTAATTAGTTGTTTAATAGCCATGTTTATATAAGTACTCATATTTAATCCTAAGTTGTTTAATATAACTGTTGCTAATTCTTTATCTTTTTTATTTATTTGAACACTTATAGCTGTATTAATATTTTCCATAATCCACCTCTTTCATATTAAAAAATATCATTATAAATATAATATGTCAATAATTATTATATGTAATTTATATAAAATTACTATAATTAATAGTAAAAAATAGGGTAGGGACTTATATGATAAACATTGATATATCATAATTTAATGAAAAAGGTAGATAACCCTTAAATTAGCAAACGCGCGTTCGCGCGGTGGGGCGACCCCCGCATTAATTGACCTTCCTTTCAATTAATGCCTTTTTTTGCCTTATTTTCCTTTCCCTCTTTTTCCTCCTTTTTATTCTTCCCCTTCCTTTACTTACTTTTCAACTTTATTTTTTTTCTTTCTCTTTTCTTTTTCTTCTTTATTTTCCTTTCCTTACCCTTATTTTGCCCGCTACGATAATATCCTTATCTTCTTTCTCCCACTTCCTTCTTTTATCCCTTTTTACCTCTCTTTCAACATTCTTCTTTCCTTTTCTTTTATTCTTCTTTTTCTTTCTTTTTTTCTTCTTCGCCCGCTGGTTCTTTTTTCTTTTATTCTTCTTTTTCTTTTTCTTCTTTTTTTGCATTCCTTTTATCTTCTTCCTTTTTCACCCGTCTTTTTCCGCCTCTATCCTTCGCTTCCTTTTTTTCCTCTTCTGCACTTTTTACCCTTTCTTCCCGTACTTCCTCCGCTTTTTTCCTCCTTTTCCTCCATGCGACACTTCTATGACACTTTTCTGCGCCTTTCCTCTTGCTTTTTTATTTCCCTGATGGTATCTTCCTTTTTCCCTTCGAAAGGAGGTAAAGGGCTTAAAATTTTTGCTGTATTCATAAAAAATTTTTTGTTTTTAGAAAGGAAGATTGATATTATGAAAAATTTGAAATTATTTTTATTCGCTACTTTGGCTATGTTCGTTGCTATCACTGGCGTTAATGCCGTTAGCACTTGTAATAAGCCTGGACAACAATTAGAGGGTGTTACAAAAGCATGTGCTGCCGCTGTAGATGGTTTAGGTTACGATTCAATTAATGATGCTTGGACAAAGATACATAACAATACTGGAAAAACCATTGAACTTTATCAAGATTTAACTTTAAATACTGCTAGAACATTTACAAAAGATGTAGAAATCGTTGGTAATGGTCATAAAGTTATTTTCAATAATGTTGCTCTAACTATTGCTGATAAAGGTTCTTTAACTATTAGAGATGCTGAAGTTGTTGCTAGTTCTGTTACAGTGCCTTTTGATGTTCAATTAGGAGGAACTCTAGTATTAGATAATGTTACAGCTACTACGGCTACGACTGTTTTAAATAACCATGGTACTGTCACTGTAACAGGAGGTACTTATACTTCTAGTGCTGCTAGTAGTGCATTATTTAATAACTTTGGTACATTAAGTATGACTGATGCTAAAGTTGTTGCAGCTAAGGCTACAGGTGCTGTAGTAGATAACAAAGGGGTAGTTACTTTAACTGGCCTTGATGTTAATGCTAAAACTGCTACTTTAGTTAATGTTGCTTCACATAATACACAAACAAATTTAGTGAGCGGTACTTATAAGCTTAAAACCATTGTTAAAGAAAGTTTAACTGCTGCTCCAAATGATTTAATTGATGAAGTTGCAGCAGAAGTTAATATTAGCGATGGTACTTATACTACTGAAAACCAAGCGCTTTACTTTGATCATGGTATAAAAGCAACTATAGATGGTGGTACTATTACTGTCAAAAGTGGAACGGCTGTTAAAATTTATTGTGCTGACGTAGTTGTTAATGGTGGTACAATTACTACTGTAAAAGGTTATGTATTCGATACTATTAAAGCTAGTGATGATGATAAAGCTGCAAATGCTAGCTTAACAATTACAGGTGGTAATTTTGTTACTAATAATAAATATGTTTTACATATTGGCCGTGCTCGAATGACTTATGCTATAAGCGGTGGAGTTTTTGAAGCTAAGGGTGATAGTAAGCTTCCTGCCATAATCGTTGATTCTACTACAAAGGGTAGTACATATTTAGCTACTACTACTGATGCAGAAGGTAATACTACTGTTGCTAAGGCTATTGCTGGAATTCTAACTGGTGGTAAGTATTTAAATAATATAATTGCCGGTGTTACTACAAATTCTGATGGTGCTACAGTAGATGTATCTGATCAATTAATTGCAGAAGGATATACTGTTAAAGTAGAAGATCCATATAAATTAGTTGTATCATTAAATCCAGAACCAGAAAAAGATCCTGGTGAATCTGGAGATCCTGCAGTAACTCCAGAAAATCCAGATAACACTGTAGCCGATGATACAGAAACTCCAAATACAGTAGATAGCATTCCAACATACTTAGCTGCTGGAGCAGTATCTATTATAGGAATTGCTTTATTAGGATTTTCAATTAAAAAAAGAATGGAAGACTAATTAATTATTAGTATTCTATATTAAAAAAGACTCACATTTCGTGAGTTTTTTTGTGCAATATTAAAGTTCGAAATAACGTAAAAAGGTGCAAAAATTCGGAATAATAATATTGACATCTATTTGTAATTAGATATAATCTAATTATGGATGGAGAATAGATATTATGATAATAAAAAGAGATTATTATATTAATGAATTAAAATCAAGAGAGCAAAATGGTCTAATAAAAATAATAACCGGTTTAAGAAGATCAGGTAAAACTTATTTATTATTTAATTTATTTTATACTTATTTGCTTGATAAAGGCATTAATAAATCGCATATAATTGATATTGCTCTTGATGATAGAACATATAAAGAATTACGTAATCCTGATAATATGTTAAACTATATAAAAAATAAAATTAAAGATGATAAATTATATTATATTTTGATAGATGAAGTTCAATTAATGGATGAGTTTGAAGACGTTTTAAATAGTTTATTACATATTAAGAATGTTGATGTTTACGTTACAGGTAGTAATTCTAAATTCTTATCAACCGATGTAATAACTGAATTTAGGGGTAGGGGAGATGAAATTCATGTATACCCCTTAACCTTTAAAGAATACTTTTCAGCTTATAATGGTACTATTTATGAAGCTTGGGATGATTATTTTAATTATGGTGGTATGCCATTTATATTATCCTGCGATACTAAAAAGAAAAAAGAAGATTATTTAAAATCATTATTTGAAAAAGTATATCTTTCAGATATTTTAGAAAGACATAAAAGAATAAAGAATATAGATGAACTTAATGAACTTTTGGATGTATTATCTTCTTCAGTAGGATCGCTTTCCAATCCTACTAAATTATCTAATACATTTAAAAGTGCTAAAAACAAGGTTTTAAGCGATAAAACTATTAGTAAGTATATAGATTACTTCCAAGATTCTTTTCTCATCAGCAAGGCTCAAAGATACGATATAAAGGGTAGAAATTATATTAATTCTCCATTTAAGTATTATTTTGAAGATGTAGGACTTCGAAATGCGAGATTAAACTTTCGCCAAACTGAAGAAAATCATATTATGGAAAATATAATTTATAATGAACTAAAGGCGAGGGGATTTAACGTTGATGTTGGTGTTGTAGAAACTATTGAAAAGAACAAAAATGGCTCTTCTGTACGTAAAAACTATGAAGTCGATTTTATAGCTACTCAAGGAGATAATAAATTTTATATTCAGTCAGCACTCAATATAGATAACGATAATAAGAAAACTCAAGAAAAGAGATCATTAATTAACATTAATGACTCCTTTAAAAAAATTATAGTCGTTAAAGACGATATAAAACCCCGTAAGGACGATAATGGTATTACAATTGTAGGCATTTACAACTTTTTATTAGATGAAACAACTATAAATTATTAAATTAGCAAACGCGCGTTCGCGCGGTGGGTGGACCCCCGCATTAATTGACCTTCCTTTCAATTAATGCCTTTTTTTTATTCCCTTCTTTTTTTCTTTCCTTTTTTTCTCCTCCCTTTACTTACTTTTCAACTTTATTTTTTTTCTTTCTCTTTTCTTTTTCTACTTTATTTTCCTTTCCTTACCTTTATTTTGCCCCGCTACGAGATTTATGTCCTTTTCTTCCTTTTCCTTCTTTTTATTTTCTTTGCTTCTTTTATCCCTTTTTACCTCTCTTTCAACATTCTTCTTTCCTTTTTTATATATTCTTTTTTTCCTTTCATTTTTATTTCCCTTTTCCTTCGCTCTTTTCCTTTTTCGCCC
>CANQIK010000042.1 GCA_947624085.1 uncultured Bacilli bacterium | reverse complement strand
TGATAAAAATAAAGGGTATAAAAAGTGTCAATTTACAGGAGCTAAAGATGAAAAAGAAAATAGAAATAATAAGTATATTATTGGTAATAGTTATAGTAATAATTTCAACAATATTATTAACAAATAAAGATGATAATAAAGCATTAAATAGTAATGAAAGTACTATAGCGTATTATTATCAAAATGGTAGTGGCTATAGCGAAGGATCTTCTAATACTTGGACAACAGGTTATGTATTAAATATAGGAAAAAGTAGTTGTAATAATCAAGAAAATCCCAAAGATATATTAGACTGGGATTCAACAAGTAAAACTGTATTAATGACTTCAAATGAAACTAATAATTGTACATTATATTTTGATAAAGTAACGTCAGGGCAAACTTATACAGCAGAACAGTTTTTTACATCATTTACTCAATCTATAAGTGATGGCGAATTATTGAAACATACAACATCATTACCAAATAGTGCCGGAGATGATGGATATAGATATTCAGGAAATAATCCAAATAATTTCATATGTTTTGGCCCAGGAAGCAGTGACTATAATAATGGAATAAGTGGAGCAAAGTGTGAAGATGGAAATTTATATCGTATAATAGGATATGTACCAGTAGAATTGTCTGACGGAACAAAAGAAAATAGAATTAAAGTAATAAAATCAGAATATGTAACATCAAATGAATTGGGAATATCTTCAGGTGGAAATGTTTACTACGATTTGGAATATACAGTATCAAAAAGAGTGAAAAATGTAGAAAGTGTTCAAGGGTTCAACTGGAATAAAAAAGAAAATAATAATTGGACGATAAGTAGTCTATATAATGCTTTGAATACTAGTAAAAATGGTTTTATGTATAAATTGAAAACAACATGGACGGATAAAATAGAAACAGTTATATGGAATGTGGGAGGCTATAACAGTACTGAAATCTCAGCTAGAAGAATGTACGATATAGAAAATGATATACAATATGGAGCGAGTTCTAAAGTGTCAGCTAAAATAGGGCTAATATATCCGTCAGATTATGGCTTTGCGAGTTATAGAGATAGTTGGACATTAAATTTATGGAATTATGATAATGACTCAAATCGTGAAAATAACTGGTTATTTAATGGTGTAGATGAATGGACGATTTTTTCATTTCTTGAAGATGGCATGTTGGCTTATTTTGTTGATTTTGCTGGATCTCTAAATAGTGGTGAAGTTTTTAGTGATAGTTACATTAGTGCTGTTCGTCCTGTCTTCTATCTAAAATCAGATGTTAAACTAGTTAATGATAATAATATTGATGGTAGTGCTAGTCACCCCTATAGAGTAAATTAAAACTATTAATAATTCTTGTTTTAAATTGCTAAAATCTCAACTATATTTTATAATAGTTTTAAGTGGTGTTTATGAGTTATGGTGTTTTACCCGCGGATCGCTATAAAGTAGTTAATAGAACTATATTATCCGAAGTAGATAAAGAAAATCTGCTATATTTTTATGCGCCTGTAATTGGTCCTCTTGCAGTGTATTTATATCTATTGTTGTGGCAAGACTTACAAAAAAATAGTGAAAGTGAATATTATTTACACCATCGTCTTATGAACATTTTAAAATGTAATGCTAAAACATTAAAAGAAGCTAGAGAAGCTTTAGAGGCTGTTGGCCTTGTTAAAACTTATGTTAAAGAAGAAAATGTTTTAATATATATTTATGAATTATATTCGCCTTTATCAGCCTCTGAATTTTTAACACACCCAATTCTAAACACAGTCTTATATAATGCTTTAGGTGATGAAGAATATAAAATATTAGAAAAAAAGTATGCCAAGAAAAAATATAACTATGATGGTTTTGTTGAGATAACAAGAAAGATGGATGAAGTTTTCAAAGTTGAAAATATGGTTTCTTCGCCAAATATCAAAGAAAAAGTCAATAGTGAAATAAAACTAACTAGTTCTATTGATTATGATATGATTGCCTCAAGTATACCTAAAAATGCTTTATCCGATAAAGCTTTTAATAAAAAAACTAAAGAACTTATTGATAATTTATCATTTATTTATAATTTAGATACTTTAAAAATGATTGAACTTATTCGCAAAAGTTTAAATGAATTTGGCATGATAGATAAAGATGAACTAAGAGTATCTGCCCAAAAATATTATGAACTTGCTAAAGGATCACTTCCGACTATAGTATATCGTACCCAACCAGAGTATTTAAAAAAAGCCACTGGTGATACAACTTTACGAGGTAAGATTATTACGATGTTTGAAAATATATCTCCCTATGATTTTTTGAAAGCTAAAAATAAAGGCGCAGCTCCGGCGAATAAAGATTTAAGACTTGTTGAACACCTTTTAGTAGATTTAAAATTAACCCCTGCAGTTGTTAATGTTCTACTTGATTTTTGCTTACGAAAAAATAATAATAAACTTACTAATTCATATGTTGAAACGATAGCGGCACAGTGGAAACGTGCTGACTTAAAAACGGCGGAAGAAGCTATGCTTTTTGCCGAAAAAGAACATAAAAAAGCTACTAAAAACATGAATGCTAAAGAAAAAAAGGAATCATTAAAACCTGCATGGTTTGATAAACAAATAAAGGAAGAAGAAGCATCTACGGAAGAGCAAGAAGAACTTAGTAATTTACTAAAGGAGTTTAAATGATAAATATTGATGAAAAAGTAAAGAAAAATGCTAAAGCTATGATAGATAAAAATTATGCTTCTGAGCATATGAATCCTAAACTTGTTAATCTTATAAAAAAGACAAATATAACCGAGGAAGAAGCTAAACAAAATTTATCTTCTTTACAAGATACATTATCAGAACTTAATAATTGTGCTAAATGCCCCGGCCTTGCTAAATGTCCAAATCATATTAAGGGCTATGTATATTATCCTCAAAAAGAAGAAAGTATTGTAACTTTTAATTATGTAGCGTGTAAGAAACTTAAAGATTATGAAGCCAAAATTGAAGAAAGAAAATCTGAACACGAAATTTTAGGAGCTCGTATGAAAGATATCGATATAACCGATAAAAATCGCGTTTCACTAATTAAATGGCTAAAAGCTTTTTATGATAATTATGATGTTTCTAAATCTTGCAAAGGGCTATATTTGCATGGTAGTTTTGGCAGTGGTAAAACTTTCTTACTTGCAGCTTTATTAAATGAACTTAAAATTGAGAAAAATATTAATGCTGAAATAATCTATTTTCAAGATTTATTAAGAGAATTAAAAGACAATTTTGATTTACTTGCTTCTAAAGTAAATTATTTATGTAGTGTCGATATTTTGCTTATTGATGATATCGGTGCTGAAAAAGTAACTGATTGGTCTAGAGATGAAATATTAGGTACCCTTCTTCAAGCAAGAATGAATAACAAATTAACAACATTTTTTACAAGTAATTTAACTATTGATGAACTTGAAGCTCATTTAGCTTTATCTAAAGAAAGTTCTGATCATGTTAAGGCAAGAAGAATAATTGAAAGAATTAAACAGCTTACTGAAGATATGGAACTTGTAAGTGTTAATCGAAGAGGGTAGTTAAACTATAGAATCTTGGTATATAAACTAAAATTTTTTTTTAGTAAAACATTTGTTAAGCACCTTTAATTTAATATTTTTTAGATTTAAATATGCTAAAATTATTAAAGTAGTAGGTGATGAAATGAAAGAACAATGGAATGGTTTTAAAGAAGGATTATGGTGCCAAGAAATAAATGTATCAGACTTTATTAAAAGTAATTATACTCCTTATCCTGCTGATGAAACATTTTTAACAGGGCCTACCGATAAAACTACAAAAGTTTGGCAAAAATGTACTGAACTTTTAAAAGAAGAACTACAAAAAAGAGTATTAGATATTGATACTGATCATATGGCTGGTATTAATAACTTTGCTCCAGGCTATATATGTGAAGAAGATAATGTTATAGTAGGTTTACAAACTAATAAGCCCCTTAAAAGGATGGTAAATCCCTATGGGGGAATAAGAATGGTTTATTCTTCTTTAGAAGCATATAATTATAAATTAAATCCTACGGTTGATCACTATTTTAATGAATTTCGCAAAACCCATAATCAAGGGGTATTTGATGTATATACTGATGAAATAAAAAAGGCTAGACACGTAGGTTTATTAACAGGACTTCCTGATGCTTATGGTCGTGGTCGAATTATTGGCGATTATCGTCGAGTTGCTTTATATGGCATTGACTATTTAATGGAGCAAAAGAAAAAAGATTTTTCCTCTTTAACTGGCCGAATGAATAATGGTTTGATTAGGCAAAGAGAAGAGTTATCTGAACAATATAGAGCTTTAGAAAAAATTAAGCAAATGGCTAAAACTTATGGTTTTGATATAGCTAGACCTGCTGTTAATGCGAAGGAAGCTGTCCAATGGACATATTTTGCTTATCTTGCAGCTGTTAAAGAAAATAATGGCGCAGCAATGAGTTTAGGCCGAGTTGATGCCTTTTTCGACATTTATATTGAAAGAGATTTAAAAAAAGGAATTATTACGGAAAAAGAAGCTCAAGAATTAATAGATCAATTTGTAATTAAACTTCGTTTAGTAAGGCATTTAAGAACCCCTGAATATGATGAATTATTCTCTGGTGATCCTACCTGGGTAACTTGTTCAATTGGTGGTATGACTAGTGAAAATAAAAGTATGGTTACTAAAACTTCATATCGTATCTTAAACACTCTTACTAATCTTGATCCAGCACCTGAGCCTAATATGACCGTTTTGTGGAGCACGGAGTTACCCGAGCCTTGGAAAAAATACTGTGCTAGCATGAGTATAAAAACCGATTCAATTCAGTATGAAAGTGATGATTTAATGAGGCCTATTTATGGTGATGATTATGCTATAGCTTGTTGTGTATCTGCAATGAGAATTGGCAAAGATATGCAATTTTTTGGCGCACGCTGTAATCTTGCTAAATCTCTTTTGTATGCTATAAATGGGGGTGTTGATGAAATAACGGGTGATAAAGTTCTCGAGGGCTTTTTAAGTATTACAGATGAATATCTTGATTATGCTAAAGTTAAAGAAGCTTATTTTAAAGTTCTTGAAAAAGTTGCCCAAATATATAGTGATGCTATGAATATTATTCATTATATGCATGATAAATATGCTTATGAAGCAGGGCAAATGGCATTACACGATACGGATGTTCATCGCTATATGGCCTATGGCGTAGCAGGACTTTCCGTTGTAGCGGATTCTTTATCAGCCATAAAATATGCCAAAGTAAAGCCTATTAGGAATGAACAGGGTATAACGACTGATTTTGTTATCGAAGGAGATTTCCCTAAATATGGTAATGATGATGACCGAGTTGATAATCTTGCTAAAGAAGTTCTTGACAAATTTTTTAGTGAGCTTAAAAGATATTATTGCTATCGTAAAGCTGAACCTACTATGTCAGTTTTAACAATAACCTCTAATGTGGTGTATGGGGCTAAGACTGGTGCAACTCCGGATGGCAGAAAAAGGGGCGAACCATTTGCTCCGGGAGCTAATCCTATGCATGGCCGTGATGAAAACGGGGCTATAGCAAGTTTAAATAGTGTTGCTAAATTAGAATATGCTACTTGTTGTAAAGATGGAATTTCTAATACTTTTTCTATTGTACCGACAGCTTTAGGAATGGATGAAGAAAATCAAATAGAAAACTTAGTAGCCTTACTTGATGGTTATTTTAAACAAAAAGCCCATCACTTAAATGTTAATGTTTTAAAAAGGGAAACTTTAATATCTGCTATGAATAACCCTGAAAAGTATCCGCTACTTACAATAAGAGTATCTGGCTATGCAGTAAGATTTAATCGTTTAACAAGAAAACAACAAGAAGAAGTAATAGCAAGAACATTTCACGAGAAGATGTAATGAAAGGTGCTGTTGATTCAATTGAAACTTTTGGCTTAGTTGATGGCCCTGGTATTAGAACAGTTGTCTTTCTTTCAGGCTGTAAATTAAGATGTAAATACTGTCATAATCCTGAAATGTGGCAAAAAGGTAAAGATAATTATACCCCTGAAGAATTAGCCGAAAAAATATTAAGAAATAAAAATTATTTTGGTAATAAAGGCGGTGTTACTTTTTCGGGAGGAGAACCTTTATTACAAAGTAAATTTATAATCGAAGTGGGTAAAATACTAAAAAAAGAACAAATAAATATTGCTTTAGATACCGCGGGTATTGGGCTTAATGATTATGAAGAAGTTTTAAAAATGGTTGATTTAGTTTTACTTGATGTAAAACATACGAATGCTCATGATTATCATGAACTAACAGGAGGAGATATAACTGAGGCTTTAAAATTTATCGATGATTTAAATAAAAGTGGTAAACAAGTATGGATAAGACAAGTTATCGTTCCGGGTGTGCATGATAATTATGCATATTTAATTAGTTTAAATAAATTTATTAAACAAATAAAAAATGTTACTAGAATAGATTTTTTACCATATCATAAACTTGGTTCAGAAAAATATATTGCCTTAAATATTTATAATCCTTATGAAAATATGCCTGCTATGGATAAAGATAAATGTGCAAAGCTATATACAGAATTTATGCAAATATATAATCAAGAAAATTATTAGTAAAAGGCTAATAATTTTTTAAAAAACATATGCAAACAAATATTTGCATTTTTTTATTGACTTTTAAAAAATATTAAGATACAATTAAATTGTCAGAGTTAGATTAAGGAGACAAAATGAAAATTAATAAAGAAAATAAAGACAAGGATAAAGCTTTAGAACAAGTCCTTGCCGACATAAAAAAACAATTTGGTGAAGAATCTATTATGCGTTTAGGTTCTGAAGAACATATGGAAATTGATACAACATCATCAGGAAGTTTAACCCTTGATATAGCTTTAGGTGTTGGTGGGTATCCCAAAGGACGTATTATTGAAATATTTGGTCCCGAGTCTAGTGGTAAAACAACTATTGCTTTACACGCTATAGCTTCGGTTCAAAAAAATGGCGGAAGAGCAGCCTTTATTGACGCGGAACATGCTCTTGATCCTGTATATGCTAGAAATTTGGGGGTTGATATTAATGAATTATTATTATCTCAACCAGATACGGGTGAACAAGCCTTAGAAATATGTGATGCTTTAGTTAAAAGTGAAGCTGTTGATTTAATCGTTATCGATTCTGTAGCAGCATTAGTACCTCAGGCTGAAATTGATGGTGAAATGGGTGATAGTCATGTTGGTCTTCAAGCTCGACTTATGTCACAAGCTTTAAGAAAATTATCAGGTAATATGAATAAAACCAAAACAACAGCTATCTTCATTAACCAATTAAGAGAAAAAGTAGGAATTATGTTTGGTAATCCCGAAACTACTCCTGGAGGTAGAGCTTTAAAATTTTATTCGAGTATAAGACTTGATGTTCGTAAAGGAGAACAAATTAAAGTAGCTGACCAAATAAGTGGTAACAAGGCGAATATAAAAGTTGTTAAAAACAAAGTGGCGCCTCCGTTTAAAACGGCAACTGTTGATATCCTTTATGGTGAAGGAATTTCGCGGGAGGGTGAAATTGTTGATCTAGCAGCCGATATTGATATATTAGAAAAAAGTGGGGCTTGGTACTCTTATAATGGTGAAAAAATTGGCCAAGGTAAGGAGAATGTGCGTTTACTTTTGAAACAAAATCCTGATTTTGCCGATGAACTAGAAAATAAGATAAGAGAGCATTACGGCTTTAAGGTAAATAAAACGAAAAATAGCAAAGAAAAAACAAAAGAATAATTTTGCTTGACAATCGTATATTAGTATTATAAAATATGATTGTTGTTAAAAGGAAAGCGATGTATATCCACCTGATTGACAAAATGGTCAATAGGTAAAGAGCCAAGTATTATTCTTAGAGCTTTTAGGTGGATATTATATCCACCTTTTAAATTGTATGGAGGCGAGTAAAAATAGCAAAGAATGATGAGCTACCAATTAATAATCAGATAAAAGTTCCTGAATTAATGGTAATTGGTCCTAACGGAGAAAAGTTAGGAATGAAAAATTTAAACGATGCATTAACCCTTGCTAGTTATGCAGGTTTGGATTTAGTTTTAATGAGTGGCAGTGCAACACCTGCTGTGGCTAAAGTAATGGATTATAATAAATATCGTTATGAAAAGCAAAAGAAACTAAAGGAACAACAAAAAAGACAAAGAGAAACTAGTAAAGAAGTTAAAGAATATCGTTTATCTGTCACAATTGATGTTGGGGATTTTGAAACCCGTAGAAGAAATGCTGAAAGTTATCTTATAAAAGGACATAAAATTAAAGCGTTTATTCGTTTCAAAGGAAGACAAATTGCCCACCCAGAATTAGGAATTGATGTTTTAATGCGCTTTGCCGAGGCCTTATCCGCTGTAGCAGACATTGAAACAAAACCAACAATTGATGGCCGTCAAGTCTATATGATGTTATCGCCTAAAAAAACAGAAAGGAAGTAATAAAGATGGGAAAAACAAAACAAAAAACACATAAAGCATCTAGCAAAGTATTAAAGAAAAAGAAAAATGGTACATTGACTTACAAAAAAGGCAATGGAAATCATAAAACTGCCAAAGATAGTGCTAAAGCAGTTAGACAAAGAAGAAATAAAGGCACTTTAGCAAAGGGTGAAAGCAAAAGACTTTCACAAGTTATATAGGGGGTAGATTATGACAAGAGTTAAAGGTGGAACTGTTTCTAAAAACAGAAGAAGAAAAGTATTAAAAGCCGCTAAAGGATATTTTGGTAGTAAGCATAGATTATATAAGACTGCTCAAGAACAATTATTCCATAGTGGTGCTTATGCTTATCGTGATCGTAAACAAAATAAGAGAAACTTTAGAAAATTATGGATTACAAGAATTAATGCTGCGTGTCGTTTAAATGATATCAGTTATTCTAAATTCATTAATGGTCTAAATAAATGTGGAATTGAAATCAATCGTAAGATGTTATCTGAACTTGCTATTGATGATCCTAAAGCTTTTGCAGCATTAGTTGAAACTGCTAAAAATGCTCCTGCTAAAGCTCCTGAAAAAGTAGCAAAGACTGAAAAGGAAGCTATTAAAATTGAAGCTCCAAAAGCAACTGCTAAAAAAGAAGAAACTCCTACTGCAAAGAAAGAAACTGTAAAAGAAACTAACAAGGAAGATTTATCTACTAAAACTTTAGCAGAACTTAAAGCTTTAGCTAAAGATAAAGGCATCAAAGGTTACTCAACAATGAAAAAAGATGAATTATTAAAAGCTTTAAAATAGTATAAAACTTCACGTCAATTGACACACAAGATTAGGAATAATC
>CANQIK010000041.1 GCA_947624085.1 uncultured Bacilli bacterium | reverse complement strand
TGCCTTACCACCTTTTTTATTCCCCTTTATATATATAATAACACAAAAAACACACAATTTCTCATGCGTTTATCCTGTTATCTTTAGCTTTTTCATATGAACTCACCTATTTTTATTATATAATAAGTAAGACATATTAACCATAATATTTGTCTATAAGACAATAGAGTTTTACATAAAGTAAGTACTAAAAATAAAAGATTAAGTTAAAGTGTGTTAAAATTATAATAGGTGATTTAAATGAATAAAAATATGTTTAGAGAATATGATATTCGCGGAATATATCCCGAAGATATTAACGGTAATGTAGCCGAAGTTATTGGTAAAGCTTTTGGTTCTTACATTAGGGAAAAAGAAGTTATAGTAGGACATGATAATCGTTTATCTTCGCCTGAAATTCATGAAAATTTAATAAAAGGTTTAATTAGTTCAGGTGTTCATGTTATTGACCTTGGCCTTTGTACAACCCCCATGTATTACGTTATTAAAAAACATTTAAATATGACAAATGGAATTATGGTAACAGCTTCCCATAACCCTAAAGAGTATAACGGCTTAAAGATTTCCTTTAGTAAGATTGGTCCAGCATATGGCCAAGCTATCATCGATTTTCGTAATTTCGTTATGGCAGGTAATTTCACCGCGGGTGAGGGCTTTATTACCCCTTTTGAAAATATGAAAGAGATTTATCTTAAAACTATTAAAGATGGTATTAATTTTGGCCCACGTAAAATAAAAGTTGCTTATGACCCTGCTAATGGAACGGGCTGTGTTATTTTAAAAGATATTCTTGATATGTTTAAAGATAATATTGAGTATGAAATCATTTATGGCGAAAGTGATGGAAACTTTCCAAATCATCATCCCGACCCTAATGTCGAAGAAAACATGGAGGCATTAAAGAAATATGTTGTTAGCCACCACTGTGATTTAGGTATTGGTATTGATGGTGACGCCGACCGCGTTGGTTTAATTGATAATCAAGGTAACTTTATTAGTGTTGATAAAATAATAATTATGATGTATAAATATTTATATCCTAATTTAAAAAATAAAAAGGCCCTTATGGACGTTAAATGCTCTAAAGCCGTTATTGATGAAATGCAAAAATTAAACTTACCTGTTTTTGTAAATCGAACAGGTAATAGTTATCAAAATTATACTATAAATACGGAAAATTACGATTTTGGTGGAGAATTTTCCGGTCATCTTTGGTTTACTGATAAATGGCCTGGTATAGATGATGGTATTTATGCTTCTCTACGAATTATGGAAATGTTAAGTAATACAACGGAAAGTTTAGTAGATATTTTAAGTTCAATACCTAAATATTATAATACCCCAGAAATCAAAATTGATTGCCCTGATGAAAAGAAAAAAGAAGTTATCGCTAAAGTAAAAGAATATGTTAAAGCAAAAGGCATTAATTTTAATGACATTGACGGTGTCCGTATTGATTTTGATGATGGTTTTGCTTTAATAAGACAAAGTAATACAACGCCTTGTTTAACATTAAGATTTGAAAAGAAAAATGAAGAAGATTTAAAAAGCATTCAAGATGAATATTTAAATCTTGTTAATAATATCATTAATACTTTATAAAACTAATATTAACTTATTTTATATGGATGGTCTGCACTACCATCTATTTTTTCGCCTCCAGATAACATTACATTAGACTTTAGATAGAAAGCTCATAAAGTTAAAATATATATTGTTAAAGACGAAAAAAATAAAGACTAAGCCCTAGTCTTTATTATTTGCTTTTATCCCCCTCTTCAAGCATAGTTGTTATAAATATACCATATCCTGTCGTAGGATTGTCTACAATAACATGAGTTAATACACCTACTATTTTATTGTCTTGGATGATAGGCGAACCGCTCATGCCTTGAACTACACCTCCAGTTTTACTTAATAAATCATTACTTTCAATTTTAAAAGTTATATTTTTCGTTTTTGATGTTTCATTAATTTTAGTTATTTCAATAGGATATTCTTCAACATTATCTTGTTTTAATACAGTTCTTATATAAGCTGTACCTATTTTAGGAGAACCTATTTCCATTACTTCACCGTCAGGTTCATCATAAGTTCCAAATATACCATAATCAGTATTTTTTTGGACATTACCAAAATGAATATTATAATCAAAAGTAGCTATTTTACTTCCTGCCCTACCCGGCGAACTTTTATCAATCCCCGTGATATAACTAGGGAAAATATAACCTGTTGCTAATTCAACTTTAATACTTGTATTACTTTCAATTATTTCATGACCTAAAGCGCCATAAATTTTTGTTTCAGGGTCGATATAAGAAAGTGTTCCAATACCCTTAATACCATCTTTTACATATAAACCTGTTTTATATTTACCCTCTGACTTAATGATATTAAAATCACAAGTATTTTCTTTATTATTTCTTAAATAAGTTATTTGGACATTTTTACTACCGGCATATTTTTCTATACTAGTAGTTAAATCATCTAAGGAATTTATATTTATATCATTTATTTTAATAATATAATCGCCGACTTCAAGTTCTGACTCATTATATTTACCATCGATTTTATAAAAGCCAATTACCATAACTCCTTTGGTATCAACTTCCACACCAATGCTTTGACCTCCGGGTATAATATAATTAGAATACGCTAAAACATTAATAGGCCAAAATAAAATAGTTAATAATAACAATATTCTTTTCATATTCATCACATTAATTATTATTAACTATTATTAATTAAGTATATTGGAAATATTTCCTAATCATTAGTAATTTGGCCGTTTGGCATTACCAAATTTTGGTTATCTTGAACCGTTACTTGCTCTTTAGGATAAATTGGTTCAAAATCAAACTCTATTTTAGCGTCTATAAAGGTTTCAGCGATTGCTTCGGCACTTAAAATAGGGCGAATTTCATATTTAGGGTCTTGTAAAAGTTCATCATCTTGGCTCGTATTAAAATACTCTTTTTGCCATTCATAATGATAATTTTCAACTGCTCCGGTGGTATTATCTTTTGCTTCTTCACTTGGATTAGGAATAGCTAGAATCTCTATTTGAGGTTCGGATGATAAGACTTCTTCTTCAATATTTAAAGTATCCATGGCCGGGATGGTTTCAATTGGCGTGTTACTAACTGCTGGGGCCGTATAAACATCGGTTTGAGGCATTAAATCTAAATATTCAACTTCGGAAGCTACCATGCCAGATTTTTTCTTCTTTTTAATAGCCGAAGCTATACCTAAAACTGCTCCTGAAGCTAACGCAAGGGAGCCACCTCCAACCAAAACCCATTTGCTAAGTTTTTTATTAGATTTAGTTTCTTTGGCAATTGTAGTATCTTCTTCTTTGCTTGGAGCACTATCAAGAGTCTGAATAATGGCATAACTTGCATTATTATCAATGGTAAATTCAACATAACCATTTGTAATAGCTAAATCTTCATTAACAACTTTATTATCTTTAATATAATAAAGAGTATATAAATCTTTAATCGAATTAATATAATGACGATAGATTGTTTGTGCAGGTATATTGGTTTCTGTAGTATTAAATCCGGTATAATCGCCTTTTAAATTTTGTAAAAGTTTTTCATCAGTTATCGCATTTTTTAAAGAGAAATTTATGCTAGAGGTATCGGATATATTATGACCATCAAGTATAAGCTCACCGATAATATTATCAAATTCATCAACAATTTTAACCATTAAAGTTTTTTGCGTTTCTTTTAGTTTAATGACAACAGCTTGATCTAAAAGCATAGTATCAGCCGTTTGCATAACTTTCGTAGCAACCATCTCTTGAGTATCTAAAGCGGTTATTAAAGCTTCGGTATTAAAGTCGGTAATTGGCGTTTCATCATTACGAGTAATTATAATTTGATAGGTTCTTGTTTCGCCATTTTCGGCAACAACTTCAATAAAGGCATTATTACTTCCAACTTTTAAGGTATCATCTGCGATAACTCTAACCTTGGCATTGGGATTTTCAGTCTCATAAGTAAGTTCAAGAACTTCTTGCGTATAAGGAACCGTTACTAAATAATTAAGTTTGTCTTTAGTAAAATTAAATTCTCCTCCGGTTACACCAGCTGACTTCAAATAGTTGTTAGCTTTAATATCGGTTTCAACAGAAGGCTCGGGTTCAGGTGTAGGTTCAGGGTCAGGGTTATTTGGTTTTGGATTTTCATCTACCCCACTTAAAAATGAACTTTTATTATTTCTCGTAATTACAATATTGTAAGAAGCTGAAATACCACTTTCAGATATAGCCTCAACGGTAAAGTTATTTTCCCCAACACTTAAGTAAAAATCGCCCGTTCCGGTTATTTTGGTTTTACTATCACTTGCTTTAGCTGTTATGGTAATTTTCTTAACATTATTAGCTACCGTATAAGAATAAGAATATCCTCCATTATATTTAATAGTTGTATTACTAACTGATAGTGATTCTAAAGCTACATTAGTAGAGCCTTTAACCGGTCTTGTTATGTTTAAGGTATATCTTTTAACAGCGCCATTTTGAGCAGTAACGGTAATGTAATAAGTATTTACGCCAAAGTTTAAATTAGCATATCCAGTACCTTGAATAGAAGCGGTACTATCTTCGGCCGTTGCACTTATGTTAGTTCCTTGAGCGTCTACGGTAACATTATAAGTAGTTGTATTTTTATTAAAACTTGGATTTAAAATACCTCCCGTTACACTTAAGGAACTTAAGTTATTGTTAGAACTTGTAGCAGGTGCGTTAGTAACTGTAACATTTGTTGAACCGGAAGCTCCCGCAATATTATAATCATTACCCTCATTGTCGCCACTTCCTGAGGCCGTAAAGCTAAAACTACCTGTTCCTGTAGTATTAAGAGCTTTAAAAGTGAAAACTGCTACATTTGAAGAATATAAAGCATTTGTTCCTCCTGCCCCATCAACATATAAGAAGATAATTTCTCCCCCCTTATTGTTGATAGTTACATCACTAGCCCGGGAAGGACTTGGTGCTGAAGCAGAGACAAATGCAAATTTATTAGTATCATAATTTAAGGTTATAGTATTACTAGCTATCCCATTACTAGCGCCGGAAACATTAACATATACATTAAAAGTTGAACCCACATAAACACTAGAACTAGAGGCATTAATATTATAATTTATGCTAATACCATTATTAGTTGCCCTAGCATTAAGTGGGAAAAATATCATAGCTATTAAAACCATAATACTTAATAAAATTTTAATCTTCTTTTTCATTGTAATTCGCCTCCATTATCCAGTTTTAAAATATGTCTTTGAACTTTTAAAACACCAGTACTAGAAATACCATTACCTGTGATATCACCTGCTTTTAGTTGGATATCAGTTAACTGGTCATTAGCATTTCGGTCAAGCTCTAAAATATGCCGTTTCATCATTAACATATCATTAGCTTGAATTAGGCCATCGCCATTTAAATCGCCTTTTATAACGGCTGTAAATAAGCCGACTACTTTATTATCTATGCGATATTCAATGGTAGAACCTGTAGCTATCCGGGAGTTATATTTATTGGAAACTTTTAAAGTCATATCCTCTTTTTGTAAATCATTTTCGGTAACGCCCTCGCCCACAATTAAATAGCCATTATCATACCTCGAGGCTAGTGAGTCATCTAAAACATAGACATCAACCTCTTTAGTAAGATAAGTACCATCTGCTGTTGTAACACTGATTGTTGCCTTACCCGGTGCCACACCCTGGACTTCAGTACCATTTATAATTTTTACTATATTATCATTCTCACTTTTTAGACTTACACCTTTATACGATGCATTACTAGGAGAAGTAGTAATTTCAACTTGTGCATTAACGTTTGTAAAAAGATTTTTAGCTCCTATCGGCTCAAAGTCACTAATATAAGTAACTGGATTATCTTTAATAAGTGGTAACCCATTACTTGCTAGAGTCCAATCTGAACCAAATTGGGAATAAGTACTACCTTCTTTTAGTTGAACACGTGAAGCTCGAGTTCCTAAATAGTTGCAATTATCTTCATCAAGATAAATAACATTAGCTACCAGCAATTGATTAGCACTATAATTATAAGGGGTTGTACATGAGGAGCTATTTTCAACTCTTAAATCAACCGCATTAGTTATCCTATTATTTACAAAGGCCGTACTATGAAAAAATGTTGACATAGCCGATTTATTGCCGGAGATTAAACCTTGATTCAAAGCATTAGTAATTGTCGAACCTTGACCTAGATAACCAATAATCTCACCAGCTTTACCTCCTGCTAAATTGGTATCATTTACAACATTTTTAAAGTCTGTGCTAACTGCCGAGCCAACGATACCTCCTATAAAGGCACTTGCATTAGACGATACTAAACTACCCTCGGTAAGAACATTGGTAATCGTAGAATTATAGGCTTCACTTGCAAGTACGCCTGAGGTTTCTCCTGCAGTTAAAGCAACATTTTTAATTTTTAAATTGCTAATAGTTGCCTCTATTTTATGAAATAATCCTGTATTGGCACTATTTTGTTTAAGATTTAATATACTATAGCCTTGGCCATCTAAAGAGCCCCGAAAATTATCAACTATATCTTTACCTAAAGGTGTAAAATTTTGACTTGTTAGAGTTATATCTTTGCTTAGGGCAAAATTACTAAATTTATATTGCATAGTTGTAAGGTATTGTAAATCATCTTCACTATCAATTATATAAGTTAAGTTGCCAGATAAAGAAGTACTTGCTAAAGAGATACCTGTTGCAAAAGAATTTTTACCAATTAACATATTATTAGCATAAGTTTCAATATAATAAATAGCATTTTTATTTAAATTAGTAGGTAAAGCTATAATGCCTTGATATGAACCGGCAATAACATAAGATTTATTATCGGTATAAGTTACAATTGTTCTATCATAAATATCTTTAATTTTAAAAGTTAATCTAACTCCGGTATCTAAATTGGCTGTTTTACTGCTTATACTAATTTCATAAGCATTATTATTATATTTAATTGAAGATGGATAGGCAATTGTTGTAGCAGACACCGTATTTTCGATATTTTTAGTAAAAGCATATATATTAGTAGGTTTAGTATAAGATGTTCCTATACTTGGTTTAATATAAATAACAAAATCTTCTTTATCAAGAATAATACCACTTTTAACATCAAGGCTATATCTTCCCGGTGTATTAGCAGTTACACTACCTAAAAGCGTATAATCGCTATCATTTTGAGCGGTCTTATCACCATAATAGATTTGATAGCTAACACTTGAGGTTGTATTGGTTTCAAAAGTTACTCTTTTAAGTTCTTCGGCTGGAGTTGGTTTATAAAAGACATTCTTTACTTTATACGATGTTTCAATATTTTCCTGAGGGCTTAAAGAATTATAAGTATTATCATAATCTTTTTGGACAACTCCAGTTATACCGGCAACTTCAAGGTAATCAGAAGAATATGCTAAGTAAACATAAGGACTAGTATTTCCCCAAGAATTTTTTAATATCCAAGCCCCTTTGATATTATAATATTTACCACCTTCGCTAGCACAGGCATTTGCATCTTTATTAACATTTGTTGTCCCATTTTTATAAGCGCAGTAAGAAAGAGCATAATTATCATCCCAGCCAATTATTGCCATAGCATGAGTTCCATTATAAGTTTCATTAGTAAAACTTTTTTCACAAGCATCTGTCCAATTTATTACACCGGATTGCCCATTACTAGCTTGAGCTATATAACAAGCTTTACTTGTGCTTTGAGGCGATACCGTGGAAATATACGCAGACCCATAATTCATGATATAATTTTTAATCTTATTTCGCCATGTTGTTTTCGCTGATTCACTGGCATTGCGACTTATATCCGGAAATTTATAATAACTTGTTACTAGATAATTACTATTATTTAAATTAAAAATATCTCGAAGACTAATAGCTCTTGTTGATTCATTCCATGAACTCCACTCGCCGGTCATCTGAACAGGTGAAAGACCAATGGCATAAAAATAAGCAGCGCTACTAAAAGATCCCCCTGCTAAAAGATTACGTTTGGCCGGATAAGGGTTATAACCCTCACTAAAGGAACTAGCATTACTACTAGACGCATAATCTAATTGTCTTTCTGATAAAGTCGTTCTTATATTATTTTTTCGTAATAAATATGTTTCAACAGACGCATTAGCTGCAAAAGCCCAACATAAACTGGTACTACCTTGATTTTTAACAGCGGTAACATAATTACTACCGTTAACATTTCGTAAATCATAAGCTGAAGGTACTAAAGAGGCATACGCAATTGGTTCATAAACGCCTTTTTTAACATAGTAATCAACTGCTTGTTCTTTATCATTAGAAACAATATATTTTTCAGGTACAACATCCCACTTAGCTTTTTCTTCATCACTTAAACTATTATAATATTCCCACTTAGGATTTAAGATACCAATTTCTTCATTTTCCGTTACAAGAGTATTATTAATATTTATCTCCTCAGCTTTTGAGATACTAGGGCCAATAATAAACAATATAGCTACACAAAAAAATAAGTATTTGATATGCTTACTCATATTAACCATACTCCTACTATAAACATTTTACCAAAATTTAAGGGAAAGTACAATTAAAAGGTTACAAAAAAATAGCATATTTCAGCTATTTTCGACATCAAAATCTTTAAGTTCGCCATTCTCGGTTAAAATCTTATTAACCTTGTCAGTAGCATCCTTTAATTTTTCGGAACAAAATTTAGATAATTGCATAGCTTCTGTATATTTTTTAATAGCATTATCTAAATCAATATTGCCGTTTTCAAGCTCTTTAACTATCTTTTCTAAATTATCAAGAGCTGTTTCAAAAGTTTGTTCTTCTTTCATTTTCTAACCTCCATAACTTCGGCGCTAACCTCGCCGGCAAACATTTTTATTTCAATATTTGTGCCTTTTTTAAGATGTTCAGAATCTTTTATAACTTCGCCATTACTTTTGACAATACTATAGCCTTTTTCGAGTATTCCTAAAGGATTTAAATGTTTTAAACTATTAATCATTAATGATAATTTATTTTCCTTTTTTTCAATTAAAGACAGTGGTTTTTGCAGTATTGTACTACTCATAATTTCTCTAGCTTGTTTTTCTTTACTATAGATAATATTTAAAATATTATTCTTGGCATTATCAATTAAATTATCTACTTTTTGTTCTTTAATTTCATATATACTCATCGGTTTTTTTAAGATATATGATCTTTTAAATCTTTCTAGTTTTATAAACTTTTCATTAATCATATTTTTGATAAATTTATTAAGCCGGATGGTATAGTTTTCGACTAAAGCATTAACATCCATAATAGTTGGTACGGCCATTTCCGCGGCTCCTGTAGGAGTTGGGGCTCTTAAATCAGCCACAAAATCAGCAATTGTAAAGTCTATTTCATGACCTACGGAACTAATAATAGGCGTATTACACTCATATATTGCTCTAGCGACACATTCTTCATTAAATGCCCATAAATCCTCGATTGAGCCTCCCCCTCTTCCTACGATTAAGGTATCTAAATTATAGGTGTCGGCCACTTTAATTTGTTTGACAATATTATCTTTAGCCCCTTCGCCTTGAACAAGACTTGGAAATAATATAACTTCACAAATCGGATATCTTCTTTTAATAGTAGAAATAATATCTCTAACAGCCGCCCCAGTTGAAGCCGTTATAACCCCTATTTTATTTGGATATCTCGGGATTTTCTTTTTATGTTCAGGAGCAAATAAACCTTCTTTTTCAAGTTTCTTCTTAAGTTTTTCATATTCAATAAATAACTTACCAATGCCGTCCATTTCCATTTTATCAACATAAATTTGATAACTACCCGTAGCAGGATACGCACTAATTCGTCCCTCGACTAAAACATTCATGCCATCTTCTGGGACAAAACTTAAATTCTTAGCAGCCGAAGCAAACATAACAGCATTAATTCGCCCGCCCTCATCTTTTAAAGAAAAATATAAATGCCCGCGAGTATGATTTTTAAAATTAGATATTTCTCCACTGATAAATACTTTACCTAAAAAAGGATCGTTATCTAAAACCATCTTTATATAATTATTAATTTCACTAACTTTTAAATATTCGTGTTCCATATCTAATTACATCTCTTTTATTACTTTATCTAATACAGCATTAATAATTTTCCTAACAGCATCATCACTATATTTTTTAGCAAGTTCAATAGCTTCATTAATAACAACAACCTCAGGAGTATCAGTATATTTAAGCTCAAATAAGGCGATTTCTAAAATTGCTTTGCCGGTTTTGTCAATCCGATTAATATCCCAATCAACCATATAATCATTGGCTATTTTATCAAGTTCATCGCGATATGTTTCCACCCCATAAACAAGTTCTTTAACAAACTCGTTATCTACTTCTAAATTTTCTTTAATTTTATTATCGAGATTAAAACTAATATTATTTTCTTTATCAATACTAATTTGATAAAGAATAATCATTGCTTTTTCTCTTAAATAACTTCTTGTATATGCCATAAAATATCTCCTAAAACGTTTTGGTAGTGTGCATAGTTTATACACAAACTACCTGTTTTTTCCTTTATTTATCTATATTTTTCTATATATTTTCTTTT
>CANQIK010000040.1 GCA_947624085.1 uncultured Bacilli bacterium | reverse complement strand
GTGCTAATATAATTTTGTAGGTTTTTCGACATTTTTATATTCGCTTTTTCCTACATTTTTATATTAGCACTATCAATATCTACCGTTTGTCCTTTTGAGTTTACTTTATCTATCTCTAACTCTTGATTATTATATTCTTTTATTACTACTTCTCTTTTTAATATATCCTTTAATAGGGTTTCTAGCATATAGCTATCTTCTTTTGCTGTAAATATTGTTTTGAATACTCTATCATATACTGCTTTAATTTCTCTTGGTTGTTTCATCTATTTGGTTTAACTATCTTTAGTAGTACTTTTCCTCCCTTCTACATTTATATATACCGACTCCCTTGCTTATTTCCTTTTTTTATTTTTATTTTTTGGCTTTTATTTTACCTATTTGACATATGTTTGACATTATTCAAACAAAAAAGAGCTTCTTTTATTATGAAACTCTTATCAAATATTTCTTTTGTTTATCTTCGATCATTACTTGCAATAATAATTAATCTTAGAACTTGCAATGCACTAGCTAAAACGCCTGCTACATAAGTTAAAGCTGCACTTGTCAAAACCTTACTAACTCCCTGTACTTCGCTTTGATCGGCAATAGACAAGGCCATAACTTCTTTTTTAGCCCTACTTGAAGCATTAAACTCTACCGGTAAAGTTACAATTTGAAACAATAATCCAAAACAGGTAAGCGCAATACCTAAATAAATCAAATCTAACATTTCAAATAAAAATCCTAATAAGATAATCCAATAAGATACTGAGGTCGCTATTCTTACCGGAGGATAAATTAAGCTTCTAAACCGCATATAAGCATAGCCTTCTTTATCTTGAATAGCGTGTCCACACTCATGAGCTGCTACAGCTAAGGCTGAAACACTAGTTCCTTCGTATACATCATGGGATAATCTTACTACTTTTCTTCGCGGATCATAATGATCTGTTAAAGTCCCTTGCGTTTCAACTACATAAACTTTATCAAGGCCATGTTTATCTAAAATTTTTCTCGCTACTTCTTGGCCTGTTATACCCTTTTTATTTTTTACTTTAGTATACCTATTAAATGAAGAAGAAACATAAGCTTGAGCTATTAAAGGTATAGCTATAATTAATAAAATTAATACTATTTCTAAACTATCTGGCATTTCACTTCACCTCATATATTGTTTTTTCTCTTGTATCTTTTAAAATAATACCTTGCTTTGCTAATTCATCTCTAATTTGATCTGCTAAAGCAAAATCTTTATTCTTCTTAGCTTCTAATCTTTTTTCAATCATATTATTAATATACTCTTCATCGACATTATTATCCTTTTTTGTTAAATCAAGAGATAATACTTCATCAAATTTATTAATTAAAGCTAATTTAGTGGCGTCAGATATACTGTCTTTTAAAATATCATAGATTAAAGTTATCGCATTGGAAGTATTTAAATCATCTTCAATACATTCTTTAAATTTATTTAGATATTCTTCATACTTAGTTTTATCTATATCATTATCATTTTTTAAACTAAGTACTCTATTCTTTAGCTTTTTATAAGCATTTTCAGCATTATCTAAAGCTTCATAAGAAAATACTAATTGACTACGGTAATGCGAGTTTAGACACATAAAGCGATATGACAACGGATTATAACCTTTATCCACTAAGGTATCTAATGTTAAAGAATCACCTTTAGATTTACTCATCTTACCAGCTTTATCAATTAAATGAGCTCCATGAACCCAAAAGTGGCACCAATCATGTCCAATATAGCTTTCACTTTGCGCTATCTCATTAGTATGATGTGGGAAAATATTATCAACGCCCCCACAATGGATATCAAGATACTCGCCTAAATATTTTAAGGATATACCACTACATTCAATATGCCAACCCGGATAACCTAAACCAAATGGGGTTTCCCATTTTAGTTCTTGATCTTCAAATTTAGATTTCGTAAACCATAAAACAAAATCATTTTTATTTCTTTTATTAGTATCTTCTTCAACGGTATCTCTTACGCCCGTTATAACATCGGAAGTATCACCACCGGTTAAAACAAAATAATTCTTAACTTTAGAAGTATCAAAATAAACATTACCTCCTGCTTTATAAGCATATCCGGTATCAAGTAACTTCGTAATAATCTTAATATATTCATCTATATTACTAGTTGCGGGTGAAACAATCTCGGGAGTTTTAATATTTAATCTTTCCATATCCTTGAAAAAAGCATCAGTATAAAATTTAGCAATATCTAAAACAGTCTTGTGTGACTCTTGGGCACTTTTAACCATTTTATCAACACCCGTATCACTGTCAGAGGATAAATGACCTATATCCGTTATATTCATACATCTTTTAACATCATAGCCAATAAATCTTAAAGTTTTTTCCAACACATCTTCCATGATATAAGATCTTAAATTACCAATATGAGCATAATGATATACCGTTGGGCCACAGGTGTACATTTTAACTTTGCCCTCTTCCCAAGGAATAAATTCATCAGTTTTTTTGGTTAAAGTATTATATATTTTCATCATTGCCTACTTTCTTAAATTTTTTAGCGTCTTTTCTTTGCCAAGTAAGTAAATACAAGCATCTAGACCAGGCCCATGCATATAACCACTGGCTTTAATTCTTAATGGCATATATAGTAATTTGCCCTTTACATTTAAAGAGTTTTTAACATTATCAATAGCAATATTGATATTTTCACAAGTCCAATCTTCAATTAATTCTATTTCACTTATAAATTTTTCAATTACCAAATCAATTACCGGATCACTTGCTAAAAAATCTTGACACTCTTGTGATAAATTATATTCATCAGAAAAGAAATTTTTAACTTCATCATTAATTTGTTCTCCATAGCTAATATGATCTTTATAAGTTAATAATAGTTTATTTACCCATTCTTCGGATTTGTTACTAATATCTAAAGTTAAATATTGTTTAATCCAAGCAAGATATTCTTCATCCTCAAGTTCTTTTATATAATGAGCATTAAACCATTCAAGTTTTTTAATATCATAACATCCTGGTGCCGTAGATATTCTTTTAATATCAAAAGCTTTTTCTAACTCTTTTAAAGTAAAAAATTCTTGATTATCTTTAGGAGCCCAGCCTATTAAAGCTAAATAATTAATAATGGCCTCAGGTAAAAAACCTCTTTGAAGTAAATCCATTAAATTATCATCTTTATTTCTCTTACTTATTTTACTGCCATCAGCTTTAATTACTAAAGGTTGATGAACATACACTGGTGATTCCCAGCCCAATGCTTTATATAAAAGCAAATATTTAGGGGTAGATGATAAATATTCATTACCACGATTAACGTGGGTAATATTCATTAAGTGATCATCAATAACATTAGCAAAATTATAGGTAGGATAACCATCACTTTTAATCAAAATTTGATCTTCTAAAGTATTATTTTCTATTTTAATTTCGCCATAAACCGTGTCAACATAAGAAGTTACCCCCTCTTTAGGCATTCTTTGTCTTATAACATATTTTTCCCCGGCCGCTATTCTTTTACGAGCTTCTTCAAAAGGAATGTTTGAGCAGTGGCCATCATAAGTAAAAGGTACTTTTCTTGCACTTGCTATTTCTCTTAGTTTATCAAGTCTTTCTTCATCACAAAAACAATAATAGGCATCGCCCTTTTCAACTAACATTTCCGCATATTTTTGATAAATATCTAGTCTTTCGCTTTGAAAATAAGGGCCATATTCGCCTCCTACTCCTACCCCTTCATCAACTTTAAGACCTACTAAATCTAATGTTTGACAGATGAAATCTACTGCCCCTTCAACTTTACGTTCTTGGTCAGTATCCTCTATTCTTAGGATAAAATCGCCACCCATACTCTTGGCAGTTAGATAGGCAAATAAAGCCGATCTTAAATTACCAATATGCATATACCCGGTTGGCGAAGGAGCAAAACGCGTTCTAACTTTCATCTTTCATTCACCTCCCTTAAATTGTACCATAAAGACTATAAAAAAACTAGCAATTGCTAGTTATCAAAAACGGATTTTTTCTTCCGGCATTTCATTATATAAATTTTCAAAACGGCCTTTACGGGATATGAGCATTAACATGAGCAAGCCAAAGATAAACATTATAATTGATATAACTCTGGCAACTTTTAACTCGCCAAGTAATAAAGCATCAGTACGCATTCCCTCGATAATAAAGCGAACAACAGCATAATACATTAAATATACAGCTGTACAAGTACCTACTTTAATATATTTTAAACGTCTTATGATAATAAGAATAATAAACCCTAGTAAACAGGCAAGAGACTCATAAAGAAAGGTTGGCTCATAGTAAATACCGCCAATTTTCATGCCATTAATAATAAACTGCGGTAAATGAAGTTTTTGTAAATGGGCTAAACTAACTGCTACACCGTGAGCTTCGCCATTAAAGAAGTTGCCCCAGCGCCCTATTGCTTGAGCTAATATTAAGCATGGGACAGCCATATCCGTAACTCTAAAGAACTGCACATGATATTTTTTACAGTAAACAAACATGGTTATAGCACCGGCAATTATGCCTCCATGAATAGCAAGGCCACCTTCCCATATCTTAAAAATACTTAATAAATCATCTTTAAATAAACTAAATTTAAAAATAACATAATAAATTCGCGCGCCAATAAAGCCCATGATTATTGTCCAAAAAGCTAAATTGAAAATAAAATCTTTACTAATACCTATTCTTTTAGCTTCTTTTAATAGCATACCAATAGATATTAATGCACCTATAAGGATTAAAACAGAATACCAACGAATGCTAACATTCTTAATTTGTAAGAAGTAGGCATCACCATCAGTAAGCTCTTTAATAAACATATTCCAATATTCTTTCATACTATCAACTCTCTATAAAAGACATTATAGCATGTTCTTAAGATATTGACCAGTATATGAGTTAGATATTTTAGCTAATTCTTCTGGCGTACCGGTAGCGATAACTTCACCGCCAAATTTACCACCATCAGGACCTAAGTCAATTATGTAATCAGCAACTTTAATAACATCTAAATTATGTTCAATAACTATTACTGTATCACCATTATCAACAATGCGATTTAAAATTATTAAAAGCTTTTTAATATCATCTTGATGAAGACCAGTCGTAGGTTCATCAAGAATAAAGACACTTTTTCCTGTTGGTTTTTTTTGTAATTCTTTAGCAAGTTTTACTCTTCCCGCTTCGCCTCCTGATAAAGTAGGAGCGCTTTGGCCAAGTTTAACATAAGATAAACCAACTTCAGCCATTACCTTTAATTTATTGTATATTTTAGGGACATTCGCAAAGAATTCCAAAGCTTCACTAACCCGCATATCAAGCACATCGGCAATATTCTTACCTTTATACTTAATATCAAGAGTCTCTCTATTATATCTTTTACCACCGCAGACATCACAAGGAACATAAACATCAGGTAAAAAATGCATTTCAATCTTTTTAACGCCATCACCATAACAAGCTTCACATCTTCCCCCTTTAACGTTGAAGGAAAACTTACTCTTATCATAAGCCTTAATCTTGGCGTCCTTAGTTTGCGCAAATAAGTCCCGAATATCATCAAAGACGCCAACATAGGTAGCAGGATTACTTCTTGGCGTTCTACCTATAGCATCTTGGGTAATCATAACAACTTTATCTATATAATTCATACCCTTAATCTTTTCACATTTACCTGGTATAACTTTTGATTTATATACTTTGGCTTGAAGACTTTTATAAAGAATTTCATTTACTAAAGTTGATTTACCAGAACCCGATACCCCGGTTACAGCGACAAACTTACCTAAAGGAAATTTAACATCAATTTTCTTCAAATTATTTTCTTCAGCTTTTAAAACCTCTAAAAATTTACCATTACCCTTTCTTCTTTTTTTAGGCACCTCTATTTTAAGACGGCCTGAAAGATAACCACCTGTAATACTATCTTGACAATTTTTAACCTCTTCTGGTGTACCACTACAGACAACATAACCACCATTTTCACCTGCTCCTGGGCCAATATCGACTAAATAATCGCTTTGGAGCATTGTATCGGTATCATGCTCGACAACAATTAAGGTATTGCCTAAATCCCGCATTTGTTTTAAAGAATCAATAAGTTTTTGATTATCCTTTTGATGAAGGCCAATCGAAGGCTCATCTAAAACATATAGAATACCTGATAATTTACTACCTATTTGCGTTGCTAATCTAATTCTTTGGGCTTCGCCTCCTGATAAGGTAGCAGCTGTTCTACTTAAGGATAAATAAGAAAGACCAACATTATTTAAAAACTCTAAACGGGAAATAATCTCTTTTAATATCAAATTACTAATACTAGCTTGTTCTTTGGTAAGTTTTAAATTTTCTAAGAATTCTTTTAATTCAACAATATTAAGTTCTGTTAAATCATAAATATTTTTCTTGTTTATAAAAACATTTAAAACTGATTCTTGTAACCTAGTACCATGACAAGTTTCACAAGTAGATTCTACCATGTAATTAGCAAGCCATTCTCTTATCCAAGAAGAGGTAGTTTCCATATATCTTCTTTGTAAAATATTAATAATACCCTCATAATAATCATGTACATAGCGTGTATTACCATTTTTAGCTACATATTTAAAATCAATTTTTTCTTTCGTTCCATAAAAGATAATATCAAGCTCTTTACGTGATAATTTTTTAACCGGAATATCCATATCAATATTATAATGTTGACACACTGTTTTAAGGGCCGTTGAATATATGTTGTTTTCGGCATTAATAGGTAAAATAGCGCCTTTATTTAAACTCCGGTCTTTATCAGGCATTATTAAATCTTCACTTATTCTAAGTTTAGTACCTATTCCTTTACAATCTTCACAAGCTCCATAAGGTGAATTAAAAGAAAATAACCGCGGCTCAAGTTCAGGTATAGAATAATTACATTTAACACAGGCATAATGCTCACTCATAACAAGTTCTTCATCATTATGAACAATAACAACCTTACCATTTGCTAAATTGCATGAAGTTTCTAAATCCTCAAAGATACGACTTCTTTCTTCATCAGAGACTGTTAATTTATCAATGACAACATCAATCATATCTTTAATATTCTTTGTCAATTTTAAATCATCATCAATACTTTTAATTTCGCCATTTACTCTTAATTTAGTATAACCATTTCTTTTTAATTCTTCAATTTCATCTTTATGAGTACCTTTTTCCCCATGGATAATAGGCGCTAAAATAGTAATCTTTTCCCCGGCAAAATCCATGATTTTATTGGTCATTTCTTCAATGCTTTGACTTTTAATAGGAATTTTATGATTTGGACAATAAGGAACGCCTATCCGCGAAAATAATAATCGTAAATAATCATAGATTTCCGTAATGGTTCCGACCGTTGACCTAGGGTTTTTATTCGTTGATTTTTGGTCAATCGATATTGAGGGAGATAAGCCTTCAATTGAATCAACATCAGGTTTTTCCATATTACCAATAAATTGTCTAGCATAAGCTGATAAGCTTTCTACATACCTACGTTGGCCTTCAGCAAAAATAGTGTCAAAAGCTAAACTACTTTTGCCACTTCCCGATACCCCAGTCATAACAATTAATTTATTTTTAGGAAGAGTTATATTAATATTTTTTAAATTATTTTCTCTTGCCCCTTTAACAATTATTTTATCCATATCATACCTCTTTATTATTATGGTCGCTTTTTATTAAAAGTGAACAAATATTTGCCAAGATATTATATCACACTTAAATAATTTATTGCACAATAAAAGAGTAACTTTTTAAAAATTACTCTTCATATTATTGATATTATTTGGCTTTGGCAGCGTTTGTACAAGTTGAATTATTTGGACTAGTTATACACTTAACACAAATATTGTAATCGGCTTCAACATCACTAAAACCATTAACAACACTAAATAATGCTGAAACAATAGTAGGAATAAAGAAGATAAATACAGCTGTAATAAACTTTTTAATTAAAGAATTAACAGCAGTTTTAATTTCTTTGTCATCATCAGCGATAACTGCTTTTCCTAAAGCAACTACTCCTATAACAATTAATATCGCCGGAACAATAATTTTTAATACTAATACAATATAACCTATAAATTGAAATATTGCAGCAGTAGTATAGCAAAATCCTTTTGCAGTACCAATTTGCATAATATAAACACTCCTCTTTTCTAGTTCTTATTTTAAATTATTTAACTAAATATGTCAACTAAATTACATTTATTTAACGAAAAATCCCAAATCTACCTTTATCTTCATCATCATTAAAACGTGTAAAGCCTAAGGCAAGAAGAAAATCCGTAATAGCTTTTATATTATCTTGTTTATCATCGATAGGAGGTATATTATAAAATACTTTACTTCCCGACTCTCTTTCAAAATCACTTACATCATTAGCGGTTAAAACACTTTTATTTAAAATTATCTTTTTATCTTTTAATTTATCAAAAATACGATTATCATCTCTAATAAGTCTATTAAGTTGAATAATACCCGGTTCAATTAAATAAATAACATCATGACAATAAGACTCTATTTCATCATTAGGAACATCAATTAATATTACTTCAGCGTCACTATTTCTTTTTAAATAATTATCTAGTTCTGATTCGGTAATTGATGTACATTGTTCATCGGCAAAGAACTCAAAATCCCTTTTAGTTGTTTCGACAGCTTTAGCTTTATATAATCTATCTAAATGCTTTTTTAATACATAAGTTAATGTTGTTGACCCAGCGTGTTCCGTAACATTTCTAACCCCTAAAATTCGTTGCCCTATAAAGCCCTCTTTTTTAGAGGTATTATTATCATTAAAATGATGTTTTGGATTTTCTTCACTAACGCCTCCTAACTGATGAAAACGTGCTACATCTTTATAGGTATTAGGATTATCCATTAAAAAAGTAATAGCGTCGATATTCTTAGTAAAATTATAAATTCCCATCGATACTAATTGGGATAAATACATCGCGGAATTTACAACGGGCGAGTCATCAAGTAATAATATTACTTTACTCATATCAAGAGCTACAGATAATCTTTGCATAGTATTGATTTTTTCATAGTCTTCTAAAGCGGTAATATCTAATATCATCTTATTAAAAAAGAAATTTTTAAATTGAACTGCTAAATCATCAACAGTAAAAACACCATTAATATTTTTAATAACATCAATGTTTAAATTTGATAATAATGTTTGATATTTATTTGATACTATAACGTTCATATCGTACCCCTTCTAATTATATAGTGGTTTAGTTTCTCCTATTGCTTTAAAATTAAATAATTCATTAACAAGAGGAATATCTAAACTATAAAATAAAATAACTTGATAATAATATCTTTTAATATTTTCATCTTCCCCAGTATAACTAGGAATTCTAGCAATACAAAAAGCAGCTCTATTATTTCCTATTACTTTGGCACCATTTCTTTGATATGCCTCAACTGTAATCTTTCCATCGGAAGCAGGACACCGACCTGTTTGACGGTATGAGCCATCTGCTAAGGCCTCAACAATTTGGGTTAATGTTTCATCTGGGGTTATACCAGAACCCTCGACAATTTCTGCAGACATATCAAAACCACCAGCACTTTCAATTATTGAAACTACTTGGTCTTTAACTGCGAAAGCATTTGAATGATTAACTGTAAATGCCATAATTGCCGTGAATAAAAGAACTAATGTTACAACAATAACAAATAGTTGTGTTCCACCAATACTTTCTTTCATCTTTTTATCCTTTATAACTGCAAGTTATGTTATGCTCTGTTCCGTCTTTTTCTTTATAGACACAATCAACCATACCCTCAGCATTAGGCCTAGTACCACACTTAGCCTGTTCACAAGCTGTTTGTGAAGCAAAATTTGTTTTAATCATTGGCCAAACTGTAAAGTAAAAAAAAGCTACTAATGCTGTTACCGAAATAGCGACAACTATTGCACTTGTTAAATCGGCTGTAGCTTCTTTCATATATTACCTTTCTTATTGTACCGTATTGTTAGTTCCGGTTGAGCAATCGCATTCAATAGTATCATTTGATAGACTCATGTCATCTTCATAATAATGGCACGTCCTTTTGCCGTTTTCACAAGTATTACTACATTGAATTGCCTCAGCACAATAAGTTCTCGCTCTTATAGAAGCCCTCAAACTTGGTAATAAAAATGCTGTGAATATTGCTAATACAGCTGCAATAGCAACTATAGCGATTACAGTTGTACTTAATTCACCTGTTGCTTCTTTCATTTATTAATCTCCTCCTTATTATATTTTTATTATAGCAAAATCTCTTTTTTTTATCAATAAATAAGGCTAGAGCATTGTAAATTTGTGTTTATTTAGTTTTTTTCAAGGTTTTGGTAAAGCCAAAGAACTGAATTTCAGGCGTTACTTTAACAATATTTCCTAGTTCATCGCACTCTATTGTTACAAACCAACAACTTCTTTCGGAATGGGGATTACGATAATCATGAGGGTTATCATCAAGTAAAGCTCCTGTTTGGAAAATGTGGGTTCTATCTATTGGCATATAAAGGCTTTGATGGATATGACCAAGTTGAAGTATATCAGGTTTAAACTCATCATCCATTTTATCATAAAGTTTAGTTATCCGTTGTTTAACCGTTAATCTTTTTTTATAAAAGCCATGAAACATTCGCATTTTTAAACCACCAATATTTATATCTGCTAAATCATTGCCTAGATAAACTATGTCAGGTCTTAATTGAGCTATTTTAGCAATAACATCAATACCCTCCATACATAAATAAGATGTATCATGATTACCGGCAATAGTATAAAAAGTAATATCTTCATATAAAGGATGAATATTAGCTACATAATCAATCATTTCTTCAGCTTTACATATTTTCGTAGCATTAAATATAAATGGTCGATTAACATAATTACCGTTCGTAAGGTCGCCACAACAAAAGATTTTGGTAACTCCTCTTCTCTTACATTCTTCATATATTTGAACCATTATATCTGGTCTATCATATGTAGAGCCATAATGAACATCGGATAAAAGGCAAATGGTAAAAGGCGATGTTTCAGGTATATAAAGGTTGCCTAAATCTTTTTCATTAATAGAATGATGAACAAAGTTTTTCACATACCCACTTGGGGTAATTTTACATATTTGGGAATCAATAATATCATAATTACCTCCTTGTTTTTTTAAATACATAACCATTTCATAAAGCTTTTCTATTTCAACATTTAATTTGGCACATATTTCTTCTATAGAAGCTCTTTTATTAATTAAGTATTTTAATCTATCTAATTCTTGTTTAGTCAATTTCTTCACCAAAACCTTCCCTAATTTAATTTTATCACTATCTTTATAGAAAATAAATGTTTTATATAATTACTATTTGTGCTATAACCCGAGTTTGACAGTTTATGAAATAAAAAAAACTTAATTTTTGTTGAAATTAGGCTTTTCTTTTGACTTAAT
>CANQIK010000039.1 GCA_947624085.1 uncultured Bacilli bacterium | reverse complement strand
AATTCCCAAATTTTTGGGAACTTATTCTATAAATTATATTTCTTTCTTATTTTGGGAATTTCTAATTTAATTCAATATTAAAAAAGACAATAACTTTTGCAGTATTGCCTTTTATCTTTAATTAATCTTTAACATATGGTATTAATGCCATAAATCTTGCATATTTAACTTGTTCGGCAATGTGTCTTTGGTGTTTAGCACAAGCTCCTGTCATACGACGAGGTAATATCTTGCCTTTTTCATTTATATATTTATTTATAATCATTGTATCTTTATAATCTACAGATTTACCAGCACACATTTGACAAATTTTTTTCTTTTTATGATAAAATTCAGCCATTATTTATTCCTCCTTTTTAAAATGGTAAGTCATCACTACTAATATTGATTTCTTCACCAAAGTCCTTATAAGGATCTTCTGATACATCAGTTGTTTCGATGTTATCATTATAACTATTTTCTAGAGTTTCATTTGTTTCAAATGTATTTTCATTAGATGTAGAACCACTATCTTTGCTACCAAGGAATTCAAATTGGTCAACGATAACATCTGTAGTATATCTTCTACTACCATCAGGAGCATCATAACTACCATTTTTAATTCTTCCGGTAGCACTTATTTGTTGACCTTTATGACAATATTTGTTGATAGTAGAAGCTGTTCTACCAAAAGCTACACAATTGATAAACTCAGTATCTCTTTGACCGTCACGATTAGCAAAGTCATTTTGACAAGCTAAAGAAAATCTTGAAACTTCGGAATTATTTGTCCCCATTCTTGATTCAGGATCTCTTGTGAATCTTCCTATTAGTATAACTCTATTCATTATTATTCTCCTTCGTCTTTTTTAATGATTAAATGTCTTAACACATTTTCATTAATAAGAACTTTACGATCAAATTCTTTAATAGTATCATGATTAGCTTCAACAGTCATAACAAAATAAGTACCTGTTAATTCTTTTTTAATAGGATAAGCTAACTTTCTTTTACCCATTTCTCTGAATTCGATGATTTTACCTTTATCATTTGTTATTAAATTTTGAAGATTTTCAGCTTCTTTTGCTACTTTTTCATCTTCAATGGTATTTTTAATAATAAACATGATTTCGTATTTGTCCATCTTTTTTCACCTCCTTATGGTCTATTCGGCTTCCTAATTAAGGAAGCAAGGAGTAATTAATTTACTCGCAAGTAGTATAACAAAACCAAATAGATTTGTCCATACATTTTATGTATTAAATTAAGTAAAATATACAATTTTTTGCATAGTTATAACCTTGTAAGTCATAATAATAAATTTTTTTCGTATATTAATAATATGAACATTAAAAATATCATAAAAGATGGATTTATAATATTTCTTCCTTTGATACTCGGAGGTATTTGTAGTATATTCATTAATACTAGTGAATATAAGTCTTTTTATCGGCCACCATTGAGTCCTCCGGGAATAGTATTTCCTATAGTATGGTCTATTTTATACATCTTAATGGGGCTATCATTTTACTTAAGTAAAAGAAAAGCTGATGATAAGCAAATAAATTTAACCTATTATTTAGGCTTAGTGATTAATCTTATATGGCCTTTTATTTTCTTTAACTTCAAACTCTATTTCTTAGGTGCTATATGGATTGTGTTTATCATAATAACCCTCGTAAGATTAATCATTCTTTATAATAAAGTTAATAAAGTATCAGCTTATTTACAAATTCCTTATTTACTATGGTTATGCTTTGCTTTATATTTAAACATTGGCGTATTTATTTTAAATTGATGCTAAAAATAGCATCTTTTTTATTTTAAACGTTTCCCATTTACTAAAGGATTTAAATCTCTAGCTTTTACAAAAGGCATTTTTATTTTAGGAATGTCTTCTTTTTTTTGCGTTTGAAATTGAGATATTAAATTTTGTAATTCAGTATCATCTTTTTGTTTAAGTATTTTAAATAATTCCTCTTCACCATAAATATATAAATCTTGATAAGATATATATTTCTTTTCTATGGCAAACTTTGCTATTTTAGCTAATAGCTCCATCATAAAATTATCTTCATCACAATGGCAATATAAATCTATAGTATCACTTGCTTTTAAAACTCGCTTAGCTATTTCTAAAGTTTTAAAACCAATTTCATCTTTACCTTGTTCATTTTTAAAAATTGTTAAATCACAAATAATATCCCTAATATCTTTTTTTGATATGTTATTAGTCCAAGCAATGCCAGTGAGAATTACTCCATCAATTCGATCAGCACAAACTAAAGGACGTTTATTATCAACAACTGAATATTGTTTAAAATTAATAATATCATTAATATCAATATTATCTTCTTTTAAGCACTTTAATACATAAGTATCTTTTTTTAAACAATATTCGGTATATTCCTCCGTACTTTCTTGATTTTCATAATCTTTATTCATATAATCTATAGCATGGGAAAAGCAAGGCGTTCCTACATCATGAAAAAGGCCTGCTAAAGTCATCTTTTTATCTTTAGTTAATTTATAAACTAACAAAGATACTGTTAAGGAATGATCATATCTTGTTATTTTTTCTTTAAAATTGTAAACATCTTTTGAAGCATAATCCATACCGCAAAAATAGCCTATCTTTTTAAGACGTAATAAACTTGGCGATTTTAAATATTTTTCTAAAAATTGAGGAATATTAGGATAACCTAATTGTTTTAAATAATAATCTAACATCATAGTACTTTTAAATATATCACCATTTAAATAGAATTGCAAAAACCCTTTTAAATAGACGTTTTCACAATTTACTTTTTTATTAAAATATACTAAACTATTTACAAGGAGGTTAGCTATGAATTATTCACAAAAAGAACTAAATGAAATTATTTTAACAAAGCAATTAAATGAGTTTTATTTTGCAATCTTAGAAAATAGAGAAATATCTTTAAGTACTGAGGAATATGAAAAAATTAAAAACAGCGATGTTGTTTATGATGATAATGCTAAAGAAGCCATGGGCATTTTTTCTGAAGTTATTTCTAAAAGCCCAAAGGCAAAGGAATCCGGCGATTCTTTAATGCAAACAATATATAGTTTAGTTCTTATAAGACAAGTAGCAATTTTGACAGTAATTGGTGATGAAGTTTATGATGTAGCAAATAGTCAATTTATAAACTTTAAAAGGCGCAAGATCGTTCATTATGACAATTTTACAAATTATTATGATGAAACAAATGCTAGAGTAAAAATTTTTACTCCCGAAGAACAGCCATTATTAACCGAAGATACTGCTTTAATAGACGTCGATGAAACTGTTGGCTATCAAAAATATGAAAATGATCATATAGAGCAAGAAGAAACTGAAGATTTAACAGCAAAGTTCCTTGCAGAAGCTAAAGACAAAAACATCATCTTTTTCCCGAGGCCGAAAAAAAGATGAAACTAAATAGGCACCGTTAAGTGCCTATTTTTTGTGAATCCATTTAAACATATCTCCATTAAGTATTCTTGCCGTTTTTCTTACGCTCCTTCTTTGTTCATCTTTCAACTGTGATTTTTGCTTTTCTTACAAAGCTACATTTCCCTTAATATTATCATAATATATACTTCTTACTTGAATTGATTGAGTAGGATATACTTCTGTTTCAGACCAACCTGCTTTATATAAAGACTCTCTTGACATTTTAAAAGTTAAATAGGTTGATAAATCATTAGTTCTATTAATTTTTTCAAATAAGTCACTAATGTTATATAATGCCGGCGTTATTAAACGAATAATATCATCTCTTGAGACGTTACCATTTTCATCTAATTGTATATCAAGTTCAGAAAGCAAATCTCTAATAGATTGCAAATTTCGATTTCCAATTTTTTCTATAATCTTTAACAATAATAAAGCTTTATTTCTTAAAATTCCTGAATATCTTTCAAAATATTCTAAAGCAAATGATTCAAAATAATATCGCTTATTTAATTATCTTTTTCTACTTCTTACTAATTTTCTTTGAATTCTTGTAGCTTTGGTTAATTCATCAGCTTGGATGTTTTTAGCTTTAGCTAATTCATCTAAATCAATATGGCTAGCTAAATTATCTACTAATCCTTGATATAACTCTGCTGTTTGACGAGCCAAAGTATCTACCAATCTTTGATGCAATTCCGTTTCTTCGGGAGTATAAGCACTCCAATTAGCCGTGAGTTGAAGCAGTCTCTCAACAGATATGGTTCCACATTGTTCATGTTTGCTTGTTCTACTGAAATATCTAGAATAACACTCTAAGTCTTTAGATCCTCCCGCTTTTAGATATTCATTTATAAATATTCTTAATCCATCATATATATAATCAACACCATACATCATAGGTATATCTATATTTCTGCCAAATTCCTTAGCAAATAGAAGTGCTCTACGAGGGCCAATTCTTAATCCACCTCTTTCAATTATTCTATACATAACGCAATTAAGTATTTCTTCTTTTCGATAAGTGCGTAGTTTTACATTATTAATTGCATTTTCAAGGGCATTGTTCTCTGGCAAAGTGATGCCCTTTTCTTTTAATAATTGAACCACCTCTTCAATATGCATGCCTATTAAATCTGAATCATTTATTTCAGACAGGAAAAAATAAGAAAAGTTATCAACATCTTCTACAAAACCTCTAGAAGTCAAGTGTAAATGAGCAAAATGAAGTCCATCATTAAAATATACTATTGATTGATACTTAGGTCTCATTAAAAAACATCTTTCTTTCATAGGCAAAGAGCGAATAAATGCTTTAGTATTATAGAATTCAGCCCAGTCTAAAACTCTTATTTCAGAGTCTTCATCCAATTGATCATTTATGTATCTATTGCTATTAAACATAATATCATCTACATCAATTTCCTCTTGGCCAGAACTAGGCATTAATCTATTAATTTCGTAATCCGGATATCTTAGCTCGTACCAAACAGCCATTTTCTCAATAAAGCCTCTCATTTCATTAATACGTTCCCTAATATCAGCATCATTACTGCCTATAAGCACATTTTCAGTATACCAATTTAAAAATTCAGATATTTTATCATCTAGATTAATAGGAGTCTTTTTCATGAGTTGTCCTTTAGAATCTTCTACCATCTTTTCCCCAGATGTACAACAGCCTTGCCGAATTAAACTTTTTAATTTTACCATTTTACCTCCCTTATATGCATAGTGCATTACATCAAATAACTAACTTTATTATAACACGTTTTTGCATATCACAACAATTAGTTAAAAATGAATTGCTTCTGTAAAATAAGTATTTATAAGTATAAAATCATATAATTTGATGTTAAAATAGATATATGAGGTGAAAAGATAAAATGGCAATTGAAAATGGTGAAGCTTTTAAAAGAATAGATTTATTTTTTAAAACCGCTATGAAATACTATGGCAAAAGAATTGGCTTAAATTCAGCTCAACATTTTGGCATTCAAGAAATAAATACTGTTGATGAACAACAAACTGATGAACATAAATATATAATACAATATGGATTTCCTCAATCTGGATGCGTAGCCCTTCATTTTACGTATTCTCCGGAAAGCAATTCCCTTACAATAACTAAGGTATCTGTTTATGCTCCACCAAAAGAAAAAGAATTTGTTGTGGCAAATCTTGACCCGCATATAGAAGTTGGAGCAATTGGGATAAGTGCCCATTTCGGAATTGATTCGGGCACATAAGAATGCACTAGCCCTGCTGAAATAGAAGCAAATCCCAACGCTTTAAAAATGTTAGATGTTGCTATAGATGATCTATCTCGAGCACAAGTACTTGGAGAATGTATGACTGCTGTCCCATGGGAAGTGAATTTATACCGTGCTGTGAGTGTATTTCTATTACAAATACTAAGGAAAGAAGTAAATAAAAGGCGATTAAAGATTATCATAATCGTCTTTTTTATTCATTTCACGACCTTATTTTTCAATCTCATAAAGCATTAAATCTTTACAAAGTTTCGCAATTAGCCTATAATAACACTATATTTCAGGAGGTAACTATGAGTAAAGAACAAATTAATTTTAGTAGGAATATTAGAAAAAAGAATGGCGAAAGATTAGCATTTATGTTTGAAGGAATTAGTATTAATTCTGATATTGATATAGAAAAAATAAATAAATTATTAGATAGTTTTATTAATTTAAAATCTCATGCAGATATGTTAAGTAGTATTTCATTTATTAGAACAATACTCGAGGGAATAGAAGAAAAAAAGATAATTATTGAACATGACGATAAAAATTCTCAAGAAATTGTAGAGTATGAAAATGGAAATTTAATTTTATTTTTTAAATCTATTACCAAACAAGGAAAAGGCAAATATTCACTGACTGCAGATTATAATCCAAGCGAGGGATTAAAAACCCATTTTTCAGATTATGGCCAAAAATATATTGTCGATTATCCCGTTATAATAGATGTAGACCAAGAATTCAATAAATTAATAGAGCATATTCATTTATTAAAAAATGTTAAACCTGTTAGTTTAAATAAAGACTCTATGGGCATAATTGAAATATATAAATTATTTTATAACGAAAATCCTGATTTTAGTCTTCCAAATATAAATGTTAGAGTTCAAACTATGATGTCTATTTTAGCTCAATTTGGCGTAACGCTTGATACTGACTATGCATTTAGTATGGAACAAAAAACAGGAATGCCTACATCTATGCATCTTGAGCAAATTGTAAATAACTTATTTCCCTTTGGAGAAATATCTGATATAACTGATTTTCCTAAACTTTCTGAAAGAATGGAAAAAGTCATAAAGATTGTTGGGGAATGCGTAAGAGAAGTAATTGCTGATTCACAATTTAAAGATGAGGTTTTAATAACAATTAGTAAAATAATTTATGCCGGAAGATATAACCTTTCTTCAAGTTCAAATGTTAAAGATTTAGTCGATCAAACCAATTGCACACCAAGCGATATCGAAACAAGCCAAAAATTAGTTAGATGTATTAAAGCTAAATTAAACGATGGAGAATAAGAGAAGATTAACTTTTTATCTTGTTATGATATAATAGCTAATAAATGAGGAGGAACCTTTTAATGAGTGAGGTTGGGATAGCATATATATTAGAAAAAAAAGAATGTACAATTGACGGAAGCCAACGAGCGTATTATGAAATAGTAGATTGTGCCTGTGGATTCAAGTTCAGCTTTAGAAACACTGGATATAAATTTATTTGTTTATCAAGTCATCTTGGTTTAATAAATACAACGATTACTCCCAATTCAATTACTGCCGTAGCTGGTTTTAAATCATTTAAGGATCTTACAGCAGAAAATGGAAATTCATTTGATATTGATACATTTATGGAACAATATTGTAGCCACATAGGAGAATGTTTTACACATAATGCTTTAAATGATAAATTTTCAGCAATAAGCGATGAAAAATTCATAAATTGTATTAAAAGAAAGAAAAAAGATTTTGATGATACAATATTAAATAATGATACTGATATATCACAAATGTATGCTAAAATAAAAAAGACAATTATTTCACAAGATGAACAAATTATGCAAATACTTACAACTTTATTTAAAAATCAAAAAGTAATAAGTTCTTCTTTGCCTACAGATATAATTGGAAAATTAAAAGAAAATTTAATTGTATATGGGCCAACTGGAACAGGAAAAACTGAAATTCTTAAAAGAATATCTAGCATTTATAAAATTCCAATAGTTATAGAAGATGCAACATCTTTTTCTGAAACTGGTTATGTAGGTAGAGAAATAACTAGTATGCTAGAAGATTTATACTTGGCGGCATCTAAAAATATGGAATTAGCAGAAAGAGGAATTTTAGTAATGGATGAATTTGATAAATTAGCCGAAAAAAATAATTCTTCCCACGACCATGTTTCAAGAATTGGTGTACAAAGATCATTATTAAAATTATTAGATGGATCAACATTTTACTTTGGAGATCAAAAATTTGATACTTCAAAACTATCAGTTGTTGCACTTGGAGCTTTCTCTAAAATAACAAATAGTGATGATTATAGTAAAATAACAACCGAAGATTTTGTAAATTATGGTATAATGCGTGAATTAATGGGAAGATTTTCAAAACGAGTTGTTATGAACCCTTTATCAAAAGATGATATCAAAAAAATTTTAATAGAATCTGACTTTAGCCCATTAAATACTTATAGATTATTATTTGAATCAATGAATATTTCATTTTCATATGATGAAGATTTTCTGGATTATATTGCTGAAAAAGCAACCGCATTAAATAGTGGTGCAAGAAGTTTAAAAACAGTCTTTGACGATACTATTAGTAGTGCGATGTTTAGAATTTTTGCAGGAGAATATTCGGCTATAAATTTAATAAGACCTACTGATGAAGAAAGATCCTATGTATTAACGAAAAAAAGATGATTACATTTCTATTTGAAAATCATCTTTTTTTTAATAGTATTAAATTCTAATGATTATTATATATTCAAAATATATTTGGGATTAACAAAATAATTAACCCCTTAGGTGTATCAAAATAACCTAAGGGGCTATCATTTTATATAACTATTCGAAAAAGTTCGAATAAAATTATCAATTTGGTGCGAGTAACGTAGTAATCTACAACTTCTTGCAAAAATTAAACAATTTGATACATAAATATCAATCTCTAAAGTAATAATACCATATTTCTTAAAAAATATAAACAAATTTGCTAAACTTATCGTATTTTTAAAAATTTCGTAGTATAATAAATCTCAATTAAAAAGAGGTGATTACTATGCCTAATAACCAATTATCAGTTAATAATTCAAATAATGAGCTAGGACATAAAAATATAGCTATTAAAGATATGGATAAAGTAAATGATTACTTATTTATTATATTGGACAATGGGCAAAAGATTCTAACTAACGGAAAAGAGTTATACGATTGTTCAGAATATAGTCATTTTACTGATATTTTCACTATGGGTGATAAACTATGTGCAGTATTTACAAAATTTTATAGTATAAGTGTAGTAGATTTAAATAAAATGGAAACATTATTTGAAGATGCAGATGCCTATCATGTTAGTAAACATGATGAGAGAACTTTACATATAATTATGAAAATTGGAGGCGGAAATAACACAATATATGATATAGAAACAAAAAAATATTTACCCGCTCCAACTGAATATGAATTTGAACATTCTTTAGGAAATAACTTATATGTTTTTAAAGAACAACACAATTCCGACACTCACTTTTATGATTATAAAAGGTGTGTTATTAATGCTGATGGGAAATTTCTTTTAAAAGATATTGAAGGGTGGATTTACTACTGCAATAATCATTTAATTATTATTAAGCAAGACGAACTATGTATTGTAGGAATAAATGAGCAATCTACTTTAAATATGAAAACAATAAAACAAAATGAAACCATTATAGCCAAACCTACATACCATGATGGGAAAATAATTTTAATAGAAAAAGGTGTAATAAAAATATATACACCTAGTCTTGAATTAATTAGTGAATTAAATATTGATGGTTTAGAAGAAGTTACAGATTATGAGATTGTATCTGATACTTTAAAAATTGCACTTCCTCATACAGTAGATGGTAAGCAAATTGGGAAGCATTTATTCGTTAATTTAAAAACAGGTAAAACGATCTCACATATTCGTATTGAAGCATTTCCTTATTGGACTCCAACTACTTATATAGGCCAAGATAGCCTTGATACAGAAGTAACAGATTTTCATTTTTACAATGCTAATTTTGTTCCAATAATAAATGTATCAGCTAATTATTATGATAGTATTGATAGTAATAAAGAGTGTATGTTTATTATTAAATCAGATGAAAAACAACTATTACTTAATGCAGAAACTGGTGCTATACAAGAAGTAGATTATAATTATATTCATTTTCATAATTCCTTACCTTACGGATATGGAGTTAATTTTTCTACTGAAAAAATCGATTTTTTTGATGAAAATTTAAATATTGTCATTCCTGAATTTGATTATAAAAAGTTTGACTTAGATTTTAGATATACTGAATTTAGTTATTTCATAATTAACGATTATATATGTATTATTAAACATATTGCTGATGGACCTCGTTCTTTTTATAGATATATACTTCAAAAAGCAAATGGTGAAATTGTTCTTGATTCTATTGAGCATGAATGTTATCCAATGGGAAATTTAATTCAAATATATGGTAATAATGGTTCACAATTTTTAAATACTACTACTGGAGAAATAGGAACTTTAAGTATTACTGCTCAAACTGATGAAACAGGTAAAATTGATTTCAAACAAATAAGTGATTTTAATAGTCTTTTAACCATAGGAAGTAACACACAATTATCACTTTCGTCAGCCGATGATGATCAAATAAAAAAAGTAAAAAAGCTAAAGCCAAATGATAAAAAAGATGATTTTAAGCATTAACGCTCAAAGTCATCTTTTTCTATTGCATGATAGTCTTTTGAATTATTAGTTTCATTTAAAATATCATCTAAACCATACTCTTTATTATAAACTTTAATACAATTTTCTCTCATTTTATCTTGTAAATTGCGAAGAGATTCTTTTGTAAACACATCTGATTTTTCCAACTTGTTTATTCATTCCATTTTTTCTTTTATATTTAATCGGTTTATCTGACTAAAGTTTTTTTCTAAATACGAAAAAAACCAATCTTACGATTGATTTCTATATATCAATATTCGAAAATGTTCGAATAGAAACGTCAATGGTGCGGTTGAGAAAGTTGTCTACAACTTTTTCCAAAGGTGATTTATGAATCAATCACTAAATATATTTTAACAAACAAAGAAAAAAGTAGCAATAACTTTGACACTTATTTCTTATTTACATCAAATAATGTTTTCTTTAGAGTTAGTCCTTGAACGTCATTCGGAGTTATATATTTATGTTGATTAAAACTCCATATTATATCTTCAAGCGTTTCAGTTGTAAATAAATTCTCTGTTTTATCATCTATAGCTCTTAAATCAACAGATGGTAATTCTTGTTTATCATTACTTATTAAAAATCCCCATTCATTTATATAATATAAGACATTACCATTTTTATTAATAACCATAATGCTTTTATTATTTGATTCATGATCATGATATAAAATTGGACTAGCATTTTCAATAATACTTGAAATATCAGGTAGATCTTGATTATTAATCAATGTTAACAATCTATTATATTGTTCTGGAGATATAGAATAAACAATAAATCTTAAATAAGTTGAGTAGTTTAAATATTCATATAAACTGCTAGATAAAACTTTAATTTTACCTTTATTATTTATTATTAATTTATCTAATTCTTTTACATTAGATTGTTCTAAACTAGATGTATTAGATAAAATTTGTTGTTCCAACATTTTATACCTAGATAATCTATCATTAAATTCTTGTATTTTTTTTGAAATTTGATCATTTAAATCTTTTGTATATGGTAGATAAACCCAAGCTTTCTCACACAATTCTTCATTTTTATGTGTAGCAAATTCTAAGGCTTCTTCATAAGTATCAAATACTTTTTCCACAAAATTTGAATTAGTACATCCATTATTAAATGATGGCGTAACTCTCTCCCAATTATTGTATTGTCCTGGTTGATATGGAAATACAACTTGATACTCTTTTTCATTTTTACCATTTTCTTTATAGTTGGTTCTATCACTTACTAAATAACATTTGGATACTATATAACAAACTACATCATAATCTCTTTCTAATTCATTTAATCCATGAGTCCAACCGACTTGTTCTATAATTGGCATAGCAGCATATTTCACTGGATAATTATATTTCATAAATTAAACCTCCTTGTCTATATATTTTATCATATTTTTTTATTCTTTCATCATTTAATTTATTAAAAAATTACATTTCTATCTTGTAATCATCTTTATCTTTATTATTATCACGATCTTTACAATTGATAGTGCTAATATAAAAATGTAGGAAAAAGCGAATATAAAAATGTCGAAAAACCTACAAAATTATATTAGCA
>CANQIK010000038.1 GCA_947624085.1 uncultured Bacilli bacterium | reverse complement strand
TTATCATCACATTATCGGTTCCTAAAATTTTGATGGCAAATTGGAATAACTGTCACACTTCTATTTTAATTGCACAAGAGTTTTTTTGTGCAGGAAATTATGCTAATTGACAAAGTTTTTATTTCAATGTACAATAAAGGTGGAGTATAGGATATGATGATAAAAAATAATAAAGGTCAAGCTTTAGTTGAATATATATTAATTATTGCCCTTATTAGTGTGATAGCTATTGCACTAGTCAATTTTTTAGGAGGCTATTTAACCGATGCCCTTACAAAATCATCATGTTCATGGTCTGGCCAAGAATATCAAGAAGGAGCTGAACCTGGTGAAGGTAAATGCGTTGATAAGACTGATTTTAATATAACAAATAATGAAAATTAAAAATTTTTTCTAATCAGGTAAAAATATAATAAATATAAGAAAATGGGTAATTTTCTTTTTTATTTTACTCAAAATAGCAATTTTTTTTGCATTTTTATAATAACTATGTTACAATAGCTTTCGTGTTTTTGATGAGGGGTAAAAATGATTGATGAAAAAGTAATTGCACAAGTTGTAAAAATATATAGTGATTTATATACTAGTTTAGATAGTGTATTAATAGGTCAAAAGGCTGTTAAAAAAGTTGTAACATCTTCTTTATTATGCGATAAAAACAGTAAAATTTTATTGATAGGAGATACGGGGACTGGTAAAACTTCTTTAGCAAATTTTATCGGTAGTTCTTTTAATAAAACGAAAATATCTGTAACTTCTGACTTACTTCCTAGTGAGGTTCAAGAGCAACTTATTACAAGTGGTAATTTTTCTTTTTTACATATTGATGAATTTAACCGGGCAAGTGGTAAACTTCAATCAGCATTTCTAGAACTATTTTCGGAAAGAAAAATGAGCTTAGGCAGTAAGACATATAATTTTGGTGATTTTTATGTGATGGCTACCCAAAATAATGCCGATATAGCAGGTATATTTAATGTGCCTCAGGCCGTGTATGATCGTTTTGATGTGGGAGTTTATTTTACTAATTTAAGTTTTGCCGAGAAAAAAGAACTATTCTTTAGTGATTTTGTTGCTCGCACGCAAAGCAAGATTGATCCCGCGGATATTGATTTTACTACAGGGGCAGTTGCTACTTTTGAACTAAGTCCTGCAGAACAAGATTTGCTTATAAAAACATTTACAATGGTAGATAAGCTTTTGTATGTTGATAAACCTTTATTTAGTGGTTCTAACATTAGAGCCCACAAATTTGCTATTAAACTTGCCAAAATTAATGCTATGGCGGATGGCCGAAATTATCTTAAACCTTCGGATTTAACGGATTATATTGTATCTTTATATTTACACCGTGTTAATCAAAATGTTGTATCGCTGGATAATCCCGATTTAAAAACTACCTTTGATGTTTTAAATGAGCAAATTTTAGCTTTAAGAACTAGAAAAGGTATATAACTATGGCAAATAAGAATGATGTAAAAAAAGCTTTAGAAATAATTAGAAAAAATGGCGATATGTATGAAGCGATTGCTAAAGCTTTAAATAATAATCCCACTAAAATGTGGCTTTTGCGTTATAATTTGTTATTTTTCTCTCGAATATTATATATGGGGGCTTTATTAAAAGATCAAATTGTAGTTCATTTTGCACCCGTGGATAAGGTGCATGAAGCTCAAGAAGTGATAAGAAAAGCTTTGGGTTTTAAAGCTGATATAATAAATAGCAGTTTTGCTAACATAGTAAACCCTTTTTTGGCCTTTGTAAAAAAGGATCCATACATACTATATGAAAATGCAAGTAGCAAAGAGGAATTTTGCTATAATATGAACAAATTATTAACTTTTTGCCAGTTTTATAACATCAAAGGTATTTATTTATCTGAAAAAGATCTAACTAGTTTGTTTCCCTATATAAATATGAGTGAATATAAAATACGCTTTCGTAGTGAAATTTTTGAGATTCGTAATATGGAACTAGGTGAAGATAGATTCTATAAAATGGATTTCAATGAATTAATTAAATTAGTTAAATTACTTAGAAACGATGCAGCAGAGAAAAAATCTATCACTTATTTTGGCAGTAAAATAAATGATGAAGCGATTAAACAAGCCCTTGAAAACTATGAAAAAGATAATAATTTAACTAATTTAAAAGCGATGGTATCTGCGCGTTTTTCCCTTGCTCTTAATTCTGATAGTACTTATAAAACAAAAGATTTAGGTAAAACAAGTGATATCATAACTCTTCAAGGAAATTATTTGCAAATTTTGTCTATCACAAATGATGGAATAATTCTTGATTCATCGGTTAAAACAATTTGGGACTTTTTTGGCTATTCGAACATAGAAGCTTTAATAAACGATTTTGAAAGACGCCAAGATAATGAGGAACTTATGGCTATTGCCTCATTATATTTATATTTATATAATGATGGTAATTTTTATCAATTAGAAACTCCAAGTCCTGATACATATTATGATAAAGTATATAATAGTTATTTAGAATATAAGAATAATAAAAAAAATAAAAGCAAATTCTTGCCCTCTAAAGGAAATAAAATCCTAACGGAATTAAGTCATTCTATAGTTGCATTTTATCTATCTCTAGCCATATTAGGGACCGCGGTATTATCTTTTCACACGTTGGGTGTGGTTACACACACTGATATAGGTGATAAAGCAATTAATTTCGTTCATATGGCAAATGAAACTTATTATGAGTCTTTTAATTTTGAAATTAATTTACTACAAAGTATAATGGGTGATGAAGTAAGTGCTAAATTTGGAAATTTACTTTCCTTGCTTGACAATAAAAATAATAAAGAATATGTTGGCGATGCTACGGTTAGTGAGGATAAAAAAATAGCTGAAGTATGGCCTACATCGGGTAATGAAGAAATGCCACTTCCCCAATATTATGCCAGTGGCTTTGCTACCGCAAGTAAATATCAAAATGGGCAAATTGCATATGATATAGAAAATGTCGAGCTTAAAAATGCTTTTATGATCCCTTTTGATGATGCTCTCTTTTGTGTTAAAACTGATATTACTAAAGAAGAGCTTAAAAATGCTATAGATGAAGAAAGGAATATTAATTTTACAATACCTTTATATCCTGTTGGTGAAAGTTATTATTTAACTAGAGTTGTTATAGGCGATGGTATAGATACTAATCTTTTCGCTGTGATTTATTATCCCTATCAAACGCTTACTGATGAGGAGCTTGATAAATTAAATGCTATGACAGAGCCAATGGTCCTTTACTGTTATAACTGCGGTATTTTTACAAATGATAATTCATTTGTTGATTCTTATCGCTATCGATTAGAACGTTTAAGAGCTAATTATCTTGATTTACCTTTTAATGAAAGTAAAAAAATAATCACTGAAAGCCTAGGATTAAAAGAAGATGCCGAATTTTCAGAAATAATATCGGCGATAAGCAGTAAATATTATTCAAAAACTCCTATAAAAGATGCCAAACTTTCCTCAAAAATTAAAGATATGGATGAAAAAGAGTATTTAAAAACGATTGCTTCTTTAGATTCTTTAGTTTGTAATTTAGCGGCGACTTTAACTGTTGAGGCCAGCGACGATACTCTTTTTGTCGAGGGTTATTATTTAGATACTTCTAAAGAAGATGTCCATGATATTACGACTGGTACTGCTCATGCTTGGGCCATGGACTATGATGGTTTAATTTATGATAGTACACCTACAACAAAGGCTCCTGAAAAGGATGATCCACTTAATATAATACTTGGAGCCATACGGATACTTGCTATAGGAGCTATTATAACTTTAATTGCTAGAAAAGGCTTTAATTTAACAGGTAAAAAGATTATTTTTATAATTAATAAAAATAGAATTGAAAAATTATTATCATCGGAACAAATGAAGGATGTGTATAGTTTAATAAATGAGCTTCAATATGGTGGTATAAACATTCCTGTTCAAAAAACTACCATAGAAACTTTTGATCAACTAACAAGTGATTTTGAAGGCTATACTAAAGAAGAATTACAAGAATTATTAAAAAAACTAAAAGAAAGTAAAAGTCCATTTAGTAAACAAGCTATCAAGGTTATTAAAAAAGTGCCTTATATTAAAAGCAATGAGGAAGAATTAGGCCGAAAATTAAAAAAAGAATAATACCATTTATATTAGAATTGAAAGGTATTTACCTAATATTTACAAAAAGTAGTAAATTGGTTGACAATTTTCAAAAAAATGCTATAATAATTAGCAATATTTAAAGAAAAGGGGTTTTGAAAAATGAAAAACGAAAAGATCAAAAGAAATATCGCGGGATTACTAGCGCTAATACAATTAGGTTTAGTCTCAGGATGTTCTAGTAAAAAACCACAAAATGATAATAGTGAAACTTTAGCAGTGATTGAAGAACTTCAAGAGGCTAATGCACCAGTAGAAGAAAAAGTTGATGATTTAGGTCAACAAATCGATGCCGTTAGTCTAGAACTTGATGGTGTAGTAGAAACTATTGCAGATTTAGAAGAGCCTGCTAATGAAGTAACTGAAGATTTAGAAACTTCAAGTGTTGAAATGGAAGAAACTGCTAGTAACGTTTCAAGTATATCTGCTGATGAAGAAAATTTAACAGAAGTTGTTGATGGCAGTGTAGTTGAATTTAATGAAGACTTATTAAAAGAATTAGGAATAGATTTTAATATTTCCCAAGATGAAACTATCCAAAATAATATTGCGACTTTAAATGATTTCCTAAGTAACTTTCAAAATGTTTCTTATTCTGTTGAAACTGATTATAATGCTGAAAAGGGCCGTGTAGAAAACGAAATAACTTTCAAAAATTCAAAACGTAATATCGCAACTGTAACCATTACTAAATGGGAAGACAGGGAAGATTTATGGATTTATTTAGAGCCTCGTTATGCTTATGATGAAAAAAACTATATCGTGCCAATAAATAATAATAGAAGTTTTAGCACTGTAAGAAGTTTTTATGACGCGGATTCGTTTAGTGAAATGTGGCAGTTAGGAGATACTTTTTATGACTTTGGTGACTATAATATTTATTTCGATAGTGGCACATATGGCTTTGATCAATTAAATAAAGATGTTACTTTTTATATTCATAATTATGAAGAAGACTTAGAAATACGTATAGAGTTAAAATTGGTTGTTGATACAAGTGAGCGTATATCTTTAGGTGAATTTGTAACTGATCCTAATGGTACGTATGAGTTAGAATTTAAAGTTGCAAATTCTGATGAAAAGAAAACCTTTAAAGGTGATATTACTTTAGAAGACTTTAATAATTTATATGATATTATGCATTACCTTAGAATTTTTGATATTGAATCAGGAATTAAAGGTTCTTTAATTGAAATTGTTCAAAAATATGCAACTGAAGAAGAAAGTAAGCCATTAATTGAAATGTTAAATGGTACTTATACTCGTAAAAGATAAAAGATTAAAACTTATTTATTAATATTTGCTGAGCTAATTAATAGCTCAGTTTTTTGTGAAATTATATGTATTATAAAGTGTAGCACCTAATTTGCGTTAATGATAAGAGTGTGTTACAATATATGGGCCTGCCAATATCGGTGGAGGTGATTATTGAAAAATCTATAGTAATTTGTTATTATTATAGATAATAGAGGTGAGCTCATGAACGATAGTAATACCACCATATTTAATGTTAATGTATTAAGGCAAGAACTTATAATGTTAACATTAAATGAGGTTATAAATGCCATGGAGCAAAAAGGCTATAATGCTACAAATCAGTTAGTCGGTTATTTATTATCTGGCGATTTAAGCTATATTACATCATATGATGATGCCCGAAGAAAGCTAAGTAAATTTACACGAGAGGAAGTTTTAATGGCTGTAATAAATGGGTATTTAGGTCGATGAAAAGGTATTTAGGTTTAGATTTAGGTATCAAAACGTTAGGAGTTGCTATTACGGATCCTAGTAATAACCTAATATTTCCTCGTTGTACTTTACGCTTTGCTCGCGAGGATTATGATGAGGCTATTGAACTATTAAAACCTATTATTGAAAAAGAAAAAATAACTGATATTGTTATAGGCTTACCACTTAATATGGATGGTTCTAAAGGTTTTGCCAGCCAAAGAACTATTAACTTTATTCCTAAACTTGAAAATTTAGGTGTAAATGTTTATACAGTTGATGAAAGACTTACTAGTGTTCAGGCAGAAAGATTATTGCATGATAATAATCTAAAAAGTCGAGAATTTAAAGACAAAGTTGATATGGAAGCTGCTGCTTTAATTCTTGAGTCTTATTTAAGGAGTATTATATGAAAGAAGGAAAAATAGAATTAATTGAAAATGGCCAAAAGAAAGAATGCTCAATTGTTTTTAGCTTTGAGCAAGAGGGAAAAAATTATATTGTCTATACCGATAACAATGTAGATGATGATGGCTTTATTAAAACTTATGCTGGTGAATACGTAAAAGAAGATGGCGAAGAAAAGCTATTGCCAGTAGAAGACGATAAAATTTTAGCCCAAATTGAAAAATTACTAGAAAGAATAGATGGAGAAGAAAATAAGTAATGGAAAAGAATAAAAAAAAGGGTATTATTGTTGGCTTAGGAATTACTTTAGTTATTATTTTAGCTTTAGCTATTGGCATTTATTTTTTTTATAGTAATGGTTTAGAGGCTGTTGGCAAAGCTGAAACTGTTGAATTTACTGTTGAAGCTGGCGATAACAAAATTGAAATTGTTAATAAGCTTGCTGATGCCGGACTTATCAAGAACAAATATGCTGCATTACTTTATGTATTTACAAATTCCTCTCTAAATCTTCAAGCCGGCAAGTATTCTTTATCAAAAAATTGGGACGCTAAGAAGATTATTAATACCATAGCAGAAGGGAAAATAATAAATCCTACCCCAATTGTTAAAATCACCTTTGTAGAGGGCAAAAGATTTAATGAGTATGCTGAACAAATTGCCGAAAATTTTCCTATAGAATATGATGATATAATAGCTAAAACAAGTGATGAGGAATTCTTAAGAGAATTAATTGATGAATATTGGTTTATTGATGAAGATATTTTAAGTGATAAACTATATTACCCTTTAGAGGGATATTTATTCCCTGATACTTATGAATTTTTTGAAAATGCTTCCATTGAGTATATTATTAAAACTCTTCTTAATCAAATGGCTCTTAAAATTGAACCATATAAAAAACAAATCGAAAGTTCTAAATATAATGCTCATGATTATTTAACAATGGCCTCTATCGTTGAGAAAGAAGCTGTTAAAACTGAAGACCGAAAAACAGTAAGTCAAGTAATATATAAAAGACTTGATAATAACATGAATTTAGGAATGGATGTTACAACATACTATGGAGCTCAAAAAAATTTACAAGAAGATTTATATGCTGCTGATTTAATGGCTGATAATCCTTATAATACACGGAATGAAAATTTAATAGGGTTACCTGCAGGAGCTGTATGTTCACCATCCCTTGATAGTATTGATGCCGTATTTAATCCTAGCGACACTGACTATTTATATTTTGTAGCAGATGTTGATACTGGAAATGTTTATTTTGCCAGTAGCTATGAGGAATTTTTACAATACAAAGATTTATATATGTAAGGAGATAAAAATAATTAATTTATGAAACAGAAACTATTAGAAATGGAACAGTATGCTAATGAAAATGATGTTCCCATAATTGAAAAAGACACAATTGTCTATATTATGAAACTTATTAAAGAGCATAAAATTAAAAAAATATTAGAAATAGGTAGTGCCATTGGTTATTCCACTATATTAATGGCCTCTAGTGATGAAGGCGTTAGTGTTACAACCATTGAAAGAGATGAAACAAGATATTTAGAGTGTCTTAAAAATGTTAAAGCTTGTGAATTAGACCAAAAAATTAACGTTGTTTTTCAAGATGCTTTAGAAGTTAATTTACCTAATGATAATAAATATGATTTAGTATTTATTGATGCTGCTAAAGGGCAAAATATTAACTTTTTTGAGAAATTTAAATATTTCTTAAATGATGGAGGCTATATTATTACGGATAATTTAAATTTTCATGGTTATGTTGGTAAATCAGATACTATTGAAAGCAAGAATTTAAGAGCATTAGTACGTAAAATTGAAGAATATATTGAATTCTTAAAAGTTAATAAAGAATTTGATACCGAATTTTTAAATATTGGTGATGGTATATCCGTAAGTAAAAAGAAAGATGAAAAATAAGATATTATTAACGGTTACAAATTTAGATGTTATTCCTATTGCAAAAAAATTAGGTGTTGAAAGGTTTGTATATCCTTTTTCTTTTTTTTGTGTTGGTATTTTAAATACTTATGAACTTGAAGAAATTAAAGAAGAAAATAGTTATTTATTTATAAATAGAATTTTAGATACTAAAGCTATTAAAGAGCTTGATAAGATTTTACATAATTTACCTAGTAATATTAAAGGGGTTATTTTTGAAGACTTAGGATTAATTAAGATAATGGAAGATTTAGCGATTGAAAAGATTTTATTTGCTCCCCATAGTTTAACTAATTATATGTCTATTAATAGTTATTTAAGATATGTAGATACTTTAATTGTCTCTTATGATATTACTGAAGAAGAAATACAAGAAATAAGTGCTAAAGCCACTAAAAAGGTTAGTTTTTTTGTTTTTGGCCCTGCTAGCAGTATGTATTCAAGAAGAACTTTATTAACATCTTATAGTAAACATAATAATTTAGCTTATAAAAATGTTAAAAAACTAAACGTTAATAATAATGATTTCATTGCGGTAGAAAATGCATATGGGACTGTTTTATATCATATGCCATTATATAATGGGCTATCTTTACTTAATATTGAAGCTAAGTATTATTTTTACTTTCCTTTATTTATGAATAATGAAGAGATTAAAAACCTTTTAATGGGTAATATTGAGGCTATTTCATCTTCTAAAGGATTTTTAGATATTAAAACTATTTATAAAGTAAAAAAATAGAAAGGAGTTTATATGGTAGAGTTATTAGCTCCCGCGGGAGATAAAGAAAAATTACAATATGCTTTCTTATATGGAGCGGATGCCGCCTACTTTGGGGGCCAAAATTATTCTTTAAGAGCCAATGCCAAAAACTTTAGTAATGACGATATTATCGAGGCTACTAACTATGCTCATAAACTTCATAAAAAAGTCTATGTTACGGTTAATATCATATTTCACAATGAAGATATTGAAGGCTTAAAAGAATATTTATTATTTTTAAATAATATTAAAGTTGATGGTATTATAGCTAGTGATATTTTAGTGCTTGACTTGATTAAAGCGTTAAAATTAGATGTTAAAGTTATTTTATCTACCCAAGCTAGTGTCTTAAATGAATATGCTGCAGATTTTTATAAAGATTTAGGGGTAGACCAAGTGGTAATGGCCCGGGAAGCTCTTAAGGAAGATATTGTAGCTATTAAAAATGCTACTAATTTAGAAATAGAGTGCTTTATTCATGGCGCAATGTGTACTTCTTTTTCAGGTAAATGTGTTTTGTCAAATTATACGACATTGCGCGATTCTAATCGTGGGGGTTGTGCCCAAATATGTAGATGGGTATTTAATACTGCAGAAGAATATCCCTTTACTATGACCCCTAAAGATTTAAATTTTATTGATTATATTGCTGATATGATTAACACGGGAATAAATACTTTTAAAGTTGAAGGCCGAATGCGAGGTATTTACTATATAGCAACTGTTATTCTATGTTATCGCCGTGTAATTGATAAGATTATGAATAATACTTTAACAGAGGAAGATAAAAAATATTATTTAAAAGTATTAAATAGGGTAGCTAATCGAGAGAGTAGCCCTCAATTTTATGATCATCTGCCTGATTATCAAGATCAATATTATGACCTTGAAAATGAAGAAAGTAATCAAGATTTCTTAGGCATAATCCTTGATTATGATAAAGAAAAGAAAATAGCAACGATTGAAGAGCGAAATTATTTTAAAGTTGGTGATGAAGTTGAGATAATAGGTCCAAATCATGAAACGTATAAAAGTAAAATAACTGCTCTTTATGATGAAGATAATAATGTTCTTTCTGTTGCTAATAAACCGCGAATGATTGTTAAAGTGCCTTTTGCATTAGCTTTAGAAAAATATGATTTAATGCGCGTTAAACTAAATTTTTAGACATCATATTACTTATCAAACATATAATAGAAAAGATGACTACAATTTTTTGTTGACATTTAATATTAATTTTTGTATACTTGTGAAAGTTGGAAAAATTTATGCAAGAAGGAGTTGTTGAAACATGAAAAAAGAACAAATGATTTTAACCGCTGAGGGTTATTTAGAAATAGAAGAAGAACTTAATGAACTAAAGACAGTAAGAAGACCAGAGATAATTAATGCTATTAAAGATGCGCGTGCTCAAGGAGATTTATCAGAAAATGCTGATTATGATGCTGCTCGAGCAGCTCAAGCTCAAGTTGAAGCCCGAATCAAAGAACTTGAATATCGTCTAGAGCATTCCGAAATCGCTAAAAATGATAATAAAGGATTAGTTAGTGTTGGCTGTGATGTAACCGTTGAAGATGAAGATGGCGATGAAGATACTTATAAAATTGTCGGTTCTGCTGAAGCTGATTCATTTAAAAATAAAATAAGTAATGAATCTCCTCTTGGTCAAGCTTTAATTGGTCATAAAAAAGGTGATACAGTTACGGTCGAGGCGCCAACAGGTAGTTACGATCTAAAAATTGTCAATGTTAAATAAAAAATCAACCTTTAGAGGTTGTTTTTTTTGGCATAATACATTATTATATTAAGTAGGAGAATGGTAATGAAAAAGAAAAATACTACTTTACTAATAATTACTTTGGTTTCTATAGCAGCTTTATTAGGCTATTCCTCTTATGCTATTATAGCAATGGGAACTACGCTTGAAAATTATAATATCTTTGCGCAAACTTCAAATGGTTTAGCTTTTACGGTCGATTTAGGGAATAATTTTAATACTAACGTATCGGTTAATAATATGGAAGTGCCTAATGAAGGTAATACGGAAGTTGTAAATACAAGTGATAATATTAATATTACCCTTGCTACGGATGGCCAAAAAGCAATTTGTTGTACTTATGATATAAATTGGGAATGGGAAACAGATAATAATACTAATAATCAATATCATAAATCAACTAATGCAACAAATGAGTATGTTCTTAAAAGTACTTATCAAACCACATACAAAAATAATGGTAGTGTGGTATCCAATAGTAGTGAAGCAAATAATAGTTTTACTCAACAATTGCCTGATTACGGAAACTCAAGTAAAACTTTAAAAAGTACTGAAAAAATATGCAATAAAAATGGTAGTACTCTTAATACAGAAGTTGTTAGAAAATATACTTTCAATACGGTATTTTATAATTTAAAAGATATAAACCAAGATGCATTAAGAAGAGGTGTCTTTAAAGGCCATATCGTTATTACTAATATTAAGTGTAAACAAGATAATAATAGTTAATATGGAAGAAATTCTTAATAAATACCATGATTATTTAAAATATGAGTTAAATTATAGTGATAATACCATCGATGATTATTTCTTTCATTTGCAAAATTATTTATCGTACCTTAAAACTCATAGTTTAATAGCCGAAAAAATAACTAAAGATGATATCATTGATTTTTTGAAATATCTTGATAATAAAAAATATAGTAATAAAAGTATTTGTAATGTTTTAAGTAGTTTAAGAAATTTTTATGACTTTTTACTTGATGAAAAAAAAGTTGAATTTAATGTTTTTAAATTAGTTAAAAATCCTAAACTAGAAAAGAAACTACCTAATTTTTTATCATATGAGAATATGCGGACCATATTTGATACTATTGAAGTTAAGGATTTTTTATCGGCGCGTAATAAAATGATTATTGAAATTTTATATGCTACGGGGGTACGGGTTAGTGAATTATGTAGTATAAAAGTGAAAGATATTGATTTTGCAGGGCGTAGTATTAAAGTTTTAGGTAAAGGCCGTAAAGAAAGAATTGTTTATTTTGGTATTCCTTGTCTTAATGCCATTAAAACATATATGAGTTACAATAACTTTACAAGTGAATATTTAATTCTTAATAAAGA
>CANQIK010000037.1 GCA_947624085.1 uncultured Bacilli bacterium | reverse complement strand
AATCATTATATAATGCAACAAATGATAATGATATAGCATATTATTATCAAAATGGTAGTAGTTATACACAAGGGACAACCAATACTTGGACAACAGGTTATGTATTAAATATAGGAAAAAGTAGTTGTAATAATCAAAAAAATCCTGATGATATAATTGATTGGAATCCTAGTAGTAATAGTGTTTTATTAAAAGCTAATGAAAATGTTAATTGTTCTTTATATTTTGATAAAGTAACGCCAGGTCAAACATACACAGCAGAACAGTTTTTTACAAAATTTACAGGAACAGGTGACAAAGGTGTATTATTAAAGCACACATCTTCTTTAACAAATAGTGCCGCAGATAATGGCTATAGATATTCAGGAGATAATCCTAATAATTTTATATGTTTTGGCCCGGGTAGCGAAAACTATAACAATGGCACATCAATAAAATGCCCTGATGAAAATTTATATCGGATAATAGGCTATGTGCCAGTAACTTTAGCAAATGGTACAAATACAAATTTAATCAAAGTAATCAAATCAGAGTATGCTACGTCAGGTGATTTAGGAATATCGTCTAATGGTAAACCATCAACTAACTCAGCATATACAGGATTAAAAAGGGTAAAAAAATTACCCGAAAATGGTTTTGAGTGGGACAATAATGGAAACAATACATGGGGCAGTAGCTCATTATATCAAGCTTTAAATGCAAATAGTAATAGCTTTTTAAACAAACTAGGAAACTGGGCAAATAAAATAGAAAATGTGAAGTGGAATGTTGGGGGGTATATTGATTCTGGCTTAACTGCAAAAGGAATTTATGACGGGGAAAGAAGTAGCTCATATGGCGCAAAAACTCAAGTGTCAGCTAAGATAGGATTAATGTATCCATCAGATTATGGTTTTGCAAGCAGCAGTGGTAATTGGGCAACAAATATAGGTTCCTATAGTAATGACTCAAATCGCAAAAATAACTGGTTATTTAATGGTGTATATGAATGGACTATTTCGCGCTATTCAGACGGCACTGACGCTGCGTTCCTTGTCGGCGGTGGGTATGTGTACGACAACTACGTTGACGGCGCGGAGGGTGTGCGCCCGGTCTTTTATCTAAACTCTAGTGTAACCTTAAGTGATGGCGACGGTATTGACGGTAGTGAGTCTAAACCATATAAAGTAAGCTAAATAAAATTATTTTAAACTAACAAATATAGATGAAGCTGAAGCTATAACAACGTGTTATTTAAAAAAGCCACAATAATGTGACTTTTAGTTATCGAAAATATATAAATATGAAAGTTGCAAGTAAAAGACAATATATGGAAAAATATGCTAGTTTACCTCTTTTAACCCAATTAGAAAGCCATTCATAAGAAAAGTAAGTAATAATACCTGCGACAATCATACCCACTGAATAAGGAAGTAATAAACTAGATAAATTAGGACTACTTATTAAATCTGATACGCCTAAAATCATAGCTCCAATACTAACCGGAAAATAAAGTATAAAAGTATATCTTAAGGCTGTATCACGTTTTAGTTTGCATAAAAGACACGCTACTAAAACAGTACCACTTCTACTTATGCCCGGGATAATAGTTATAGCTTGAAATAATCCTATAATAAGGGCGTCTAAAAGGGTAATATTATCATCATCTTTAGTACCTTTAAACTTTCTAACAATAAATAATGATATTGCTGTAATTAAAAACATAAAGCCAATAACAATAATATGTTTTTCAAAGATATTTTCAATTTTATCTTTTAATAATAACCCACTTATTGTAACGGGTATGGTACTTATAACTACATATAGACAATATAAAAATCCTTTTTTATATTTAGCTTGTTCTTTTTTACTAAAAATATATTTAACAAAGGAAGTTACATATTTTATAATATCTTGGCGAAAGATAATTAATATAGCTATAAATGAACCAAAATTACATACAATTTCAAAGTTTAAATCACTAGTAAATAATTTAGTATTAAATATATTTTTAAATAAAAGCATATGTCCACTGGAAGAAATTGGTAAAGGTTCAGTTATTCCCTGAATAAGGGCTAGAATTAAATACTGAATTAAGCTCATTTTATCACCTAGTTAATTATATAATAATTTTAATATTTTATAAATAAATTTATATTATGAGATTAATATTTTGGTATATTCTGGGAATAATATTATCTATATGGGGATTATTTTTTATTCTCCTAAATTTAAACTTATTAGTTATAGGTTATAGCTTCGGCAAATATCTCATTTATATCTTTACTCATCTAGAAACCTTATGCTTTTTTATAGGTCTTTTAATATTAATTATTATTTATGAAAGGGGATAGTTTTTTGAATTATACATTTAAATTAAATTTTCAAGATAAGTACTATGCTTTTTATGATTGGTTTAATACCGATCATATTCAAGAATATAATCATATTAAGTATTATAAAGTTGATACTAAGACATTAAATGATTTAATAAATTATGTTGTTAAGATGGAAACAGGATCTTCCTTTGTATATATATTTTCTGATACTTTTACTTATATAGCCCTTATTTTCAATAATAATATTGCTTATCAAATAAGTAGTGTTATGTTAAATGATGAATATAAACTTAAGAAAATATATCGGGATTTAAAATATACTAAACTTAATTATGAAAAATTAAAGGTAAGAGAAAAGTGTGAAGATTTAAGATATATGGAAGTAATTAAAAAAGCCTTACTTGATGAAGTAAGTTTATTAAGTGATAATGATGAAGATAAAATAAAATATTTATATTATGAGTGGTTTGATAAAAAAGAAAGTAATATAGCTTTAATAAAAAAGAAAATGCTTAATAAACTACAAAAACCAATAACTTCCAAAGAAAAATATATCTATGATTTAATATTAGCAAGTAAAAAATAGCGTATATATTACCTAAAATTGGTTACATTATTAATAGTGGAGGAAAGATGAAAAAAATACTAAGTGTCATTTTAGGCTTGCTATTTATAATGGCTTTAGCAGGTTGTGGCGATAGTGCAACCAAGGCTGTTGAAGATTATTTAAATCAATATACTTCATTAAGCGATAATGTTTTAACAGATATGATGGATGTTGTAACTGATGAAGATATTAATGATGAGCAAAAAGGAATATATCAAGATATATTTAAAAAGCAATACCAAGATTTAACCTATACAATTGATAAAGAAGAATATGATGGCGATGAAGCTACCATTACGGTAACAGTTAAAGTTTATGACTTATATAAAGCCCAAAAAGAAGCAAGTAGTTATTTAAAAGAACATCAAGATGAATTTAATGATGATGATGGTCAGTATGATATTGCTAAATTTATTGATTATAAATTAGAACAAATGAAAAACATGACTGATAAAGTTGAATATACCATTGAATTTTATGTCGTTAAAACAACTGATGGCTGGGTTATAAGTTCACTTTCAAACTCTGATTTAGAAAAAATCCATGGCATATATAATTATGAATCCTAAAGTTTAGGATTTTTTTATGCCCTAATGTAAAAAAGGTTAGCCCTTTACTATTTAAGCTTTTTCTACTATAATATTGATAGTATAAAATAATAGAGATTTATACTAAAGAGAGGTATGATTATTAAATGAATAAGGGGAAGCTAATGTTAATCATAGTTGCTATTGCTTTAGCAGGGGTAGCAATTATGTTATTTTGGAATTTAAAAACTAGAAATAAAGTTTTTAATGATTTAAAAATAAGTTATCAAGGTCAAGATGAAACATATACTGATTTAAAAGTAGATACAACTATTTTAAATATTAGTGATATTAGTTTTCAAGTTGTTTCCAAAACCAATGATATGGTTGTCCTTGCTACCGCTGAACCATTATATGATGAAGCTGGTAAAGAAATAGGTAGTGAATACAAAGTAGAACTTGATAAATATACAACCGTATGTTTCAAGGCTTCGGATTGTGCTTACTTAACATTAGAATAAAAAGGAGAATGTTATGTTAATAAAGGGTGCGATATGTGTTGTTACATCAGTTTTTTTCGTAATGGTTAACACCATAATATTGTTCTTAAAGCCAAGATTTACATATGCTAAAAATGACCAAGAAAATTTTTGCGTCTATTTTCAAAAATGGGTTGGAACATTACTATACATGGGAACACTTATTGTTAGTTTACTGTGTATTTATTTTTCGGTTGAATTAAGTTTATATTTATCTTATTCTTTCTTAATATTAGAGTGTATATTATTAATTGCTTATGCGCTATGTAAGTATAAATGTGTTACTATAACCGGCGATAAGATTAAAGTTGAAAGATTATTTAAAAAAGAACTTAATACAACTTTTAATGCTATTGAAAGAGTAACATATATTCCTAATGCTAAGTTAGTATTTAAATTGAAGAAAAAAGAACAATTTGATGTATCATTTAATTCAGAAAACTTTCGCAGATTATATCGCTGTTTATTAAGACATGATTTAAAATTTAAGACGGGAAGAATACCAGAAGATGAAAACCATGTTTATTTAAGTAGATATAATATTACAATTGATTTCCCTAAGACAATGTTTAGAGAATATTACCAAAATGATACTTATCTAAAAAATAGTAAATATTTATTTTCGGCACGTAGTCTTGAACATCATGAATATCTCGAGGGTTACTATAAAGAAAGCCCTTTAGAAATGAAAGAATTCTGTGAGCTTATTAAAAAAGATTTAAGCCATGATGGTTATAAATATAGTAAGAGTAGTGAAGCTAAATTTGATGATATTCCTTTTACAATTTTAAAAAGTATTGGCAAGAAAGATGATAGTTTGGCTAGAATCGCTTATATATATCATCATGATGATGAATATTTTGTTATGTATGCTGATATTTTAACCAAAGATGAAGAAAGTTTTAATAAAAAAATGAGTGAATGTATAAGAACTTCCCTATATGAAGATAGTAAATCACGCCTAGCAAGAATATAAACTAAAGTGATTTATCTTTCATTTGCCGATTAATTATGATATATTTATCTTATAACGAGGAGGCTAAATGAACTTATTAAATAATCTTTTATTAGTAGTTCCCAATACGCGCGACCGTATTCCAATTTATCTAACAATGAGTGTTATTGCTTTAGTTGCAATCGTAGCTTTGGGTTTCTTTTTAATTAAGGGTTTAAAAAAGGGTAAAGAAGAAAAGAAACAACCAGAAATTAAACAAGATAAAGTAAAACAAGATAAGGAAAAGTAGCTAAAAGCTATTTTTTTTGTATATAAAACGATATGTACCATAGTAAGCAAGTTCTTCAATAATTTTAGCAATTTCATCGATAGTTTTATCAAAATCATTTAAAATCCAATAGTTTATAATGCCTAAAGCCCCATTAAAGATATAACTCGCGGCATATTCAATATCTTCACTTGGTAAGTTAGGAATATCTTTTTGCCATTTGGTTTTACATTTTTCATAAGCTAAAGACATAATATCATTTAAAAAATAAGTACTATTATTATTTGTGTAATATAATATCTTAGCTAAATCTTTATTTTTCGTAAAAGTAGTTAGTAAATCTTTGGCAAAAGTTCCAACAGTATAGTTCATTTTATCAACCGATGCTAATTTTAATTCATTTACAAAGTCTTCTTCGATTTTATCTAATAGGTCATAAACATCAAGATAGTAACGATAAAAAGTAGCGCGATTAATATCCGCTTTTTGGCATATTTCACTAACCGTGATTTTTTTAATATCTTTATTTTTTAATAAGGTAATAAAACTTTCTTTAATGATTGATTGGGTATATTTTGTTCTTCGGTCCATAATTATCCTTTCATTTTTAAACAAATTCTTTTAATGTGTTTAATATCTAACAACTTACTCTTAGCTGTTGATTGAATAGTTGCCTAGGTCATTATATAATACATTTGTAATTTATGCAACAGATGTATTATATGAGGTATTAAATGAAATCATTAATGAATATATTTAAGAAAAATAAAGAAAGGCTATGGGATAAATATTATCCAGATAAACAAAATAATATTACTGTTCCTAATCTTTCAATCTATGAATATTTATATAAATGTAGTGCTAATAATGAAGACAATATTGCTCTTAATTATTTCAATAACAAAATGAGTTATCATGCCTTATTTGCACAAATAGATATTTGTGCTAAAGCATTACGTAGTCAAGGAATTAGACCTGGTGATGTTGTTACGATATGTATGCCTAATACTCCCGAAGCAGTAATCAGTTTTTATGCGATTAGTAAAATTGGCGCTATTGCTAATATGATTCATCCCTTATCTGCGGAAGAAGAAATTAAAAACTCCCTTAATAGTACGGGAAGCGTAATGATTATTACGATAAATTTAACTTATGCCAAAATAAAAAATATTTTAAAACATACGAAAGTATATAAAATGATTATTGTTTCGGCTTCGGACTCTATGCCTAAATTATTAAAGCTTGGCTATAATGTTATGCAAAATAGGAAGATATTAACCCCTAAAAAAAGTGAAGAATATTTATACTGGCATGATTTTATGGCTAAAGGTAGGAATTATCATGAAGATGTGTTAGTTAAAACTACTAAAGACCAACCTGCTGTTATTCTTCATAGTGGAGGAACCACCGGCATTCCGAAAAACATTGTTTTAACTAATGGTAATATTAATGCTATAATCGAGCAAGTTAAAATAATGGTGCCTAATATTACTAGGGAAGATAAAATGCTTTCGATTTTGCCCCTTTTTCATTGCTTCGGCTTAGTTGTATGTGTGCATTGTCCTTTATGCTTGGGAGCTACCGATATTCTTGTGCCTCAGTTTGACGCTAAAAGGTTTGATAAGTTGCTTACTAAATATCGGCCTACTGTTTTACCCGGGGTGCCAACTTTGTTTGAGGCTCTAGTTTCTAATAAACATATGGATAATGTTGATTTACATGATATTAAATACATAATATCCGGGGGAGATACTTTACCCGAAGCTAAAAATAAAATCGTCAATAACTTTTTACTTCAACACAATTGCGTAACACATGTTATTCAAGGTTATGGTATGACTGAGACAACAGGCCCTGTTACTTTAAGTGCTTTAAAAGCCGATGTACTAGGTAGTGTTGGTATCCCTTTACCGGGTAATGACCTTAAAATAATTGATGTTGCAACTAAAAAAGAATGCCCAATTGGTCAAACGGGCGAAATATGTATAAGTGGTCCTACCGTTATGCAAGGTTATCTTGATAATGATAAAGAAACTAATGAAATATTAGAAAAAGATTCCAAGGGAAAGATTTGGCTTCATACTGGCGATTTAGGTTATTTAAATAATGATGGTATTTTGTTTTTTGCCCAAAGACTTAAAAGAATGCTAATTGTATCAGGTTATAATGTATATCCATCGCATATCGAAGATGTTATTTTAAAACATCCTTATGTTCTAAACTGTGGCGTTATCGGCATTCCTCATCCATATAAAGTTCAAGTACCTAAAGCCTATATTGTCTTAAAACCGGAATATAAAGATACAGCTAAAGTAAGAAATGAAATCAAAGAATATTGTGAAAAGAATTTAGCCAAATATATGCTCCCTAAAGAATATGAATTTAGAGAATCACTTCCTAAAACCATGATTGGTAAAGTAAATTATCGGGAACTTGAAGAAGAAAATAAGTCTAACTAATTAAGCCCCTTTTCCAAAATTTCATATACTATACTGACTGTAATTAGTCAAGGAGGTATATGGAATTTTTATTATTTCCTAAAAAAACATATTATTTAACCCAAGGTTATGGGCCACTTTCTTATTCTCATCAAGGTCGTTATGCACTTGATGTATCCGCGGCTATGGGTGGCTCTAGAGCAGTATATGCCCCTTTTACGGGCTATGTAGCTAGAGTTTATGCCCAAGGTGCTGACGCATATACTATTTGGCTTGTATCACGAGATAAAGTGCTATGTGCCGATAATAGAGCATACTATGCAGTTATGCAAATAACCCATCCTGTTGAAATCAAAGATTATAAAGAGGGCGATGAGTTTAAACAAGGCGATTTTCTTATGAATGATGGTTCAACAGGTATGGCAACAGGCGAACATATTGATATTGAAATAGCCTTATATGACCGTAAAGAAGATATTAAAGCCAATTTTTACTTAACTACTTATAAAACATATGGCTTAATTAACGCGGTACCACCCACTAAATATTTGGTTTTAACTAACGATACAAAAGTATTAAATGATGTTTATGATAATGTATCTTACTATATAAAAAAAGAAAAAGATGTTATAAATATGGACTATAATATCGGTAGATATAAAACTCTTGATAATATTAGAGTAAGAACAGGTCCGGGAGTTAGCTTCCCTCAAAAAAGAGTTAAGGCTTTAACTTTAGATGGCCAAAAAAATGCTACAAGCCGTAATCCGGAAGATTTAGCTTTTTATAAAAAGGATACTATTTTTGACGCCCTTGAAATATTTATTATGCCTGATGAGGTTTGGGCTAGAACTTATAGTGGTTTTGTAAATATTATTTATAAAAATGAAGTAAATTGTGAAAAAATATAGTTAAATTAAAAACCCATTTCTTAAATTGAAATGGGTTTTGTTGACTTATATTTTATAAAATTATAAAATGAGTATTACATATCTTGAAGAGTTCTTCAAAAAAGAGTATTATAAATAATAACAGGAGGTGGCAAGATGAAGAATACTTTAACGATTTTTGATGTAGCTAATTTTTTTCTTAAAATTGTTGATAGGGATTCAGGCAGTACAATAACTCCTATGAAACTTCAAAAAATATTATATTATGCACAAGGTTATCATTTGGCATATTATGATAAAGAATTATTTGCAGAAGATTTTCAAGCTTGGGCTCATGGCCCTGCGAATGAAGAAATATACGAAAAATATAAAGAATATGGATTTGATTCTATACCAAGCCCATCCGAAGAAATTCCTGAAATGGAAGATGTAATATGTGATTTTTTAAATGATATTTGGCAAACCTTTGGCATTTATGATGGTAAATATTTGGAAGAACAAACCCATAAAGAAAAACCATGGATTGACGCAAGAAAAGGCTATGCCCCTGGGGAAAAATGTCACGTTATTATAACCAAACAAAGCATGAAAGAATTTTTTAAAACCGTAATTAATGAAGCATAGATTTGGCAATAACAAAGATTTTAATTATAATTTAAAGCGTGAAAATAATGATGATAAAACAGGATTGCTAAAATTTTCGGAGTGTAATGAAAAATATCCTCTTCATGAATTACAGAAAGAAGAATTAAAAGCTTTTATATCTTTTGCAAAAACATTTGAAAAGTTACCTTGGAGAACAATAAAAACATTTAGTGGCTTAAAATTTGAAAATATTCCCCAATTAGAAATGCCCGATAATATAGAAAAAGATATTACTTTAAGTTCATTAAGAGTATCTGATAAATTTAGAATAATTGGCTATCGACAAGAGCAATTCTTTTATATTGTTTGGTTTGACAGAAATCATTTAACTTATAAAGGCTAAATTATCTAAATTAAACTAATGGAAAAAAGCCCATTTCTTAAATTGAAATGGGTTTTGTTATGCTTTAGATTCTCTTTTAATTAGTTTAGCGTGTAAAACAACTTTTTCATCATCATTGTAACAAGTAGATAATGTTAGAATTTTATCAGTGGCACTTACGGTAGTACCAAAGTTATAACTACTTCTTTCTAACAATAAATTAGCAAAGTTTTGAAATTGTTCATCACTACCAAATTGTGTTTGGATATAATCGTTAGTAGTAGGAATACGATATACACTAAATACTTGCCATAAAGTATTTTCTGTTTCGGTAGATAATTTTATAACATAATTACTTGGATTATTTAACCAACCGCTTGAAAGAATATTACGAAGCGAACCAAACATTGTATTATCATATCTTCCATGGGCATAAATTATGGTATTATGGGCAAAGTTTGCTGGGTCATTACGATAATCCATGAATACCCAACCCGCACTATTAAAGCTTTTATTAAAGGTATGAGTTAAATAATAATCATTATTATCTGTTTGAACTATCGGATAGTTAATATTAGTTCCTCCTACTTGAATCCAACCAATAGTATCATTATTAGAGGCTTTTAACTCTGTAAAATCAACATCAATTAGACTCATTTTTATAAAGTCCCAATAGGGATCTGACTGAGGAACATCGTTTTCAATAATTTCCGTATTTTCACTATCTTCTTTTTCATTAACATTAACAGTGTTTTGAAGTTCTTCGATTTGTTCAGAAGTATCATGCGAGTCTTTAACCCATTCACCAATATTAAATAAGCAATAAATAAAGATACCTAGGAAAACAGTAAATGCTAGAATCAAAAAAACATTACGCCATTTTACTTTAAGTCTTTTTTTCTTACGATATATCTTCTTTTGACCATTTTCATATTTTGTGACGTATTTTACGTTTTTCTTTTTATTATTCTTCTTTTTCTTTTTCTTCTTTTTTTTAGTATTCTTACCCAAATTAATCACGTCCTTTATGCGATATAATTTTGCACACGCAATATTATATCATGTCTTATAATATTTTGGCAAAATTACCTTGATATTATTTTAATAATTCATTTATATTATTATATTCTTTATAAGCTTTAATACCTTTTTGACAATGTTTAGCAAATTCTTCATAGTTAAGCCCTGCTTTTGGCTTATCATATGCAAAGAAGTATAATTGGTCGCCAATAATTTGTAAGTCATTTTCATGAATAAATTCATTTTTGACATCTTCTAAAGCTTCTTTTAAAGTTGAATAATATCTAACTTCTTCTTTAACATTAGTATAAGTATTTTCTAGCCATCCATATTCATTATCAAGTTTAAAAATAATGAAAGTATGATTAGGAAATTTAACCCCATCATTATAAAGTATTAAAATACTTACAAAAGGAATATTATGTTTTTTAAAAAACTCTCTTTCTACTTCAACTTGATCCCAACATATCCCTATGTGATTTTGCCATACTTCACTAGGCTTTTGTAAAAAGTAATCGGTTACAAATTTGTTTTTAACAATATGGTTAATATATTTATTGCCGTTCTTATCAATCCAACCATATTCAATATCTTTCATCTTATTTAAAAATTCTTGTATTTCTCGTTTCAATTTAAATCACCTTTATTATTATACAATAAAATTCTATTAATGTATTTATATTTATCCATTTTGTTATTTGAATTACTTTAATAAAGGTGTATACTATTAATATACTAATAGGAGTTATAATGGAAAAGAAAACCAAGAAAAAAGTTACCATACTAATTATAACAGGGATACTATTGATTTTACTTTTAACCTGCCTTTTTGCATGGTATATCTATTCTAATAATAAAGAAAAAAATAATGATACCTTCTTATATAATATTAATGTAAGTGATAATGTTTTAAAAATCTATGCTAATAAAATCTCTTTAAATGATAATGACTTAAATTATTCACAAGATAATGTGCAAAAACTTATTAAATATCTTGATGATAATTTTGAGGTGAAAGAAGATACCCTTAATATTGATTATAATAATTTAGATAATAAACAATTTATTATTTTGTATTCGGCTTTTAATAACTTTGAGGCACAGTTTGAAGTTGCTGTTGAAGATTATAAATATTGCTTATATTTAGCTTATAATGATGATAATTATATTATTTATTTAAAAGATAATGATGAAATTTTAGTAAAAAAAGTAAAAACAAAATCTAATAATTATGCCGTATCTAAAGTAGAAGATTCATATGTTATTAATTTTAGTGAAGTAAGTAATACTATGGTAATTAATTATTTAAAGAATCTTTTTATAAATAATAATGCTACGCAGTTATATAAAAACTTTGTTAGAAAAGATGAAAAAAAATATATTGATAGCCTAGTTAATAATTCAGAAGATTATCTATTAAGTAGTAAAGTTAAATTAATGGATACGATAAAATATGTAGGTATTAATTGTGTAACACCAATAGTTTATTTATATGATGATAATAGCTATGAATATTATACTACCTGTGGATCTAGTAATACTTATATAAAACCTACTGAAGGAACATATAATTATATTATTGATAATCTCTTTATTGAAGCTGGCGATGTTAGTAATTTAAATGAGTATTATATTATAAATGATTATATTAATAATGAAACTTATTATATTGATAGTTCTGCTTACTATATTAATGAATTGCTAAATCAAATGGGCATTAATTTAGCAACTTGCCAAATAGGCGAAGAATAAAGAAAGCATTTCACGTCAATTGACACACAAGATTAGGAATAATCTTGTTTTTTTTTTTTTTTTTT
>CANQIK010000036.1 GCA_947624085.1 uncultured Bacilli bacterium | reverse complement strand
GGAAGTAGTAATCATCCATACAAAGTAAGTTGAACAAAATTATTTTAAACTAATAAAAGCTAGTTTTAATACAATTATTTCACGTCAATTGACACACAAGATTAGGAATAATCTTGTTTTTTTTTTTTTTTTTTGAGACAATGATAAAAATAAAGGGTATAAAAAGTGTCAATTTACATGGAGGAAAAATGAAAAAGAAAATAGGAATAATAAGTGTATTATTGGTAATAGTTATAGTAGTAATTTTGGCAATATTATTAACAAAAAAAGAAAATAATAAATCTATAAATCTTGATAATGGTATAGCTTATTATTATCAAAATGGAAGTGGTTATACACAAGGGACATCAAGTACTTGGACAACAGGTTATGTATTAAATGTAGGTAAAAGTAGTTGTAATGGAACTACTAACCCCAAAGATATATTAAATTGGGACTTAGTAAATAAAACAGTATTAATGTCAGCAGATAAAAATAATAATTGTAAATTATATTTTGATAAAGCATATACAGCAACAGAGTTTTTTACAACGTTTGCTAAAAATGTAAGTAATGGTGAATTAATACAACATACAACATCATTATCAAATAGTGCTGGAGATAATGGCTATAGATATTCAGGAAATAATCCAAACAATTTTATATGTTTTGGGCCAGGCAGTGAAAACTACAATAAAGGTGTACTTAATGCAACCTGCCCTAATGAAAATTTATATCGGATAATAGGGTATATACCAGTAGAATTGCCTGATGGAACAACTACAAATTTGATAAAAGTAATAAAATCAGAATTTGCAACAGCTAGTGATTTAGGTAAAACTGCAGCTGACGGAACTGTGACTTTTAATTCTGAATATAAAGACTTAATAAGGGTAAAAAATGCAGAAAATATTGATGGGTTCCATTGGAATGATAGAGTAGATAATACATGGGATAATACATGGGAAACTAGCACGTTATATAAAGCATTAAATACAAATAATAATAGCTTTATAAAAAGCCTAGGTAATTGGGCAAATAAAATAGAGAATGTGAAGTGGAACGTTGACGGTTATGATAAAAACCCTGATTTAACACCAAAACAAATGCACGATGTAGAAAACAATAAAAATCAAGGAGCATCAGTACAAGTGAACGCTAAAATAGGATTAATGTATCCATCTGACCTTGGGTTTGCAAGTAGTCAAGATAATTGGAAAAGAATACTAAATTATGGTGATGGTAAAGAATATAACGGTACTGGATATTCCTCTAAAGAAAATTCTGAAAATAACTGGTTAGTTAATGGAGTAGATGAATGGACAATTTCGCGCAAAGGAGACTTAAACTGTGACGCATTTCATGTGCGCAGTTGGCACGGATATCTATATAGTAGCTATGTTACCTCCGCGTACGGTGTCCGTCCAGTATTTTATCTAAACTCTAGTATAACCTTAAGTGATGGAGACGGTATTGACGGTAGTGTAGATAAACCCTACAGAGTAAATTAAAAATAGTTGTTTTTAACGATAGTTTGTTGTATAATTTTCCTTAAGCAGATGAAAAAAGAGTAGTAGAAAACTTAAATATTTGTAGCGAGTTAACGGTTGGTGAAAGTTAACAATATGGGTTTTTGAACTTGCTTTTGGATGTGATGGGGTAATTCCCTTATCAATATAAAGTGATAAATAAAGGTGGTACCGCGATATTTCGCCCTTTGGTGCTACCTTTTTATTTTGGAGGCTTGTATGAGTACAGAAATGATTGTTAATATCGTGCTTTCAGCTATTGCTTTTATTTTTGTCTTTTTATTTTTCTATATTAGAGATATGAGAAGACTGAAATCCAAGAAGAAAAAAGTAATAACGGAAGTTAAGTATTTAATGCTACGAAATAATATTAAGGAAGAGTATTTACTTAATAAAGGCTTTCTTGCTTTAACAGCTTTTATAAATGCTTTTATAATTTCAGCAGTCTTCTTCTTTATTGAAGTACTGCATTGGCATATTTTATTTAAACTAATGTTAGGCTTTGTCTTAACTTTAGCCCTTATATATAGCATTTATGGAATACTAGGAAATATATTAGAAAAGAGGAGTGAAAAGAAATGAATTTTAATGAAATTGAAAAGAAATGGCAAAATTATTGGGATAATAATAAAACTTTTAAAGCTATAACCGGCGATAAAACTAAAGAACCATACTATATCTTGGTTGAATTCCCTTATCCAAGTGGTTCAGGTCTTCATGTTGGTCATGTAAGAAGTTATACAGCTCAAGACGCTATAGCGAGAATGAAAAGAATGCAAGGCTATAATGTATTATATCCAATGGGTTGGGACGCTTTTGGTGCTCCGGCAGAACAATATGCTATAAAAAATCATATTCATCCTAAGGAAGCTGTAAAAGAAAATATTAAAACATTTAAAAGTCAAATGAAAGCTATGGGGTTTTCATTTGATTGGGATAGAGAATTTTCAACAACTGACCCTGAATATTATAAATGGACGCAATGGCAATTTCTACAATTTTATAAACATAATATGGCTTATAAAGCTTCGGTTCCTGTTAACTGGTGCCCTTCATGTAAGTCAGTGTTATCAAATGAAGACGCCGCGGGAGGAGTTTGTGAAAGATGTGGCTCTAAAGTTGTCCAAAAAGAAAAATCACAATGGATGCTTCGCATGAGCGACTATGCCGAGGATTTATTAAAAGGGCTTGATTATACCCATTTTGCCGAAAAAGTAAAATTAGGTCAAATTAATTGGATTGGACGAAGTGAGGGTGCCAATGTAACTTTTCAAGTTGCGGATAGTGAATATGAATTTGTAGTATATACTACTCGGCCTGATACATTATTTGGCGTAACATATTGTGTACTTTCGCCTGAACATGAATTAGTTCCTAAAATAACAACTAAAGAACAAGAAGCTAAAGTTAAACAATATCAAGAAGAGTGTTCTTTAAAAAATGAAATGGAAAGAACTGAACTTAATAAAGAAAAGACTGGTGTTTTCACAGGAGCTTATGCTATTAATCCTGTAAATGGGGAAAGAATACCAATTTATATTTCTGATTATGTACTTGCAAGTTATGGTACGGGAGCTATTATGGCCGTTCCTGCTCATGATGAAAGAGACTATGACTTTGCTAAGAAGTTTAACATTCCTATTATTCAAGTTCTTGAAGAAGTAACAGGTACTCCCCATGAAAATGAATTTAAGAAAAATAGTATTGTTGCAGTTGTATATGATGAGAAAAATGATAAATATTTAACAATCAATTGGCATGAAAACGGAGGACGTTTATTTATCGGAGGAACAATCAAAGAAAATGAAACTCCTCTTGAGTGTGCCTTAAGAGAAGTTGTTGAAGAGACCGGTTATAGTGATTTAGAATTAGTATGTAAAACCCCAATGATTAATCATCATTACTATGCTTATAATAAAGATAAGTACTTTAATATTGAATGTACCGGCTTTATGTTTAAATTAAATAGTGATGAGCAAAGTAAACAAAATCTTGATGATGATGAAAAATTTGATGTAGAATGGGTAGATAAAAATACTTTAAATGAAATTAAAGATGAACTTCATAAAAAAACTTTTGAATATGTATCTAATCCAGGAGCTATGATAGGTGATGGTATTCATATTAATTCATCATTCTTAGATGGTTTAGATAAAAAAGAAGCTATAGATACAATTATTAAATGGCTTGAAGAAAATAAAAAAGGGGAAAGAAAAGTCAATTATAAAATGCGTGATTGGATATTCTCAAGACAAAGATTCTGGGGCGAACCAATCCCAATGATTAATTGTCCAAAATGTGGCTGGGTCCCAATGGATGAAAAAGATTTACCACTTCTTCTTCCCGATGTAGCGGAATATGAGCCAACCGATAATGGGGAGAGCCCTTTGGCTAAAATAGATTCTTTTGTTAATACTACTTGTCCTAAATGTGGAGGAAAAGCTAAAAGAGAAACTGATACAATGCCTAACTGGGCTGGTTCAAGTTGGTATTTCTTAAGATTTATGGATTCGCAAAATAAAGATGAATTTGCTAGTATGGACGCTATGAAATACTGGAATAAAGTTAACTGGTATAATGGTGGTATGGAACATACGGCAAGACATTTGTTATATGCAAGATTCTGGGTACAATTCTTATACAATATAGGTTTAGTTCCTAATAAAGAAATGATTGATATAAGAGTAAGTCATGGTATGGTATTAGGCTCTAATAATGAAAAAATGAGTAAGAGTAAGGGTAATGTTATTAACCCTGATGATATTATTAAAGAATATGGTGCTGATACTTTAAGAGTTTATGAATTATTCATGGGTGATTATGAACAAGACGCTCCATGGAATACTGATTCTTTAAAGGGTTGTAAAAGATTTATCGATAGAGTAATACGTCTTAAAGATAAGGTTGATTTAAATAATGATGAATATACTAAAGAATTGGAAAGCTTAATTCATAAGACAATTAAAAAAGTAGAATATGATTTAAATCATATGGGTTATAATACTGCAGTATCTGCTCTTATGATTTTACTTAATGCTTATGAAGACCATAAGATGATATCTAAAAAGGATTATGTAACACTTTTAACTTTATTAAATCCTATGGCTCCTCATATTACTGAGGAATTAAATGAAAACTTAGGCAACAAGCCAATATGCTTAAGTGAATGGCCAAAATATGATGAAGCTAAAACGGTAGATGAAGAAAAAACCATTGCGGTTCAAATAAATGGTAAGATTAGAGGCTCTATTACAGTTGCTGTAACAGATGATGAAGATACTATTTTAGCAAAAGCTAAAGAAAATGATAATGTAAAAAAATATATTGATGGTAAACAAATTGTTAAAACAATTGTTATTCCTGGCAAAATAGTTAACATTGTAATTAAAGGTTAAAATTAATAGCAAGATTTTTTATTTAAATTTCTTGCTATTTTTATGGAAATTGTGTTATAACTCCAAAAAAATACGAAATGAATTGATTTTTTTGGAGTTATAGCGTATATTATAAATGGGTGATGATAATGCAAAGAAAAGCAATGAATGATTTAATCACTTGGAAAAATAAAAAAAATAGAAAACCTTTGCTTCTTTATGGCGCACGTCAGGTTGGCAAAACATACCTAGTAAAAGAATTTGGCAAAGAATATTTTAAAGATATTATCTATGTAAATTTTGAAACCAATGATATAGTAAGTAAAATAATTGATGAAGATATTTCGCCAAGCTATATTATTAAGAATTTAGAAATAATTTTTAATAAGAAAATAGATAAAGATAATACTTTGATATTTTTTGATGAAATTCAAAAAAATACAAGGGCTCTTACTTCTTTAAAATATTTTTATGAAGAAGCACCAGAATATTTTGTTATTGGCGCCGGAAGTTTACTGGGAGTGCAAATAAGTAGAAAAGATTTTTCTTTCCCAGTAGGAAAGGTCGAGTTTTTAACTATTTATCCTTTATCCTTTGATGAATTTTTAATTAATACGCAAAATGATTTGCTATTAAACAAGATAAAAGAATGTTACCATTCAAACGAACAAATGCCGAGTCAATTACATAAGCAAGCTTTAGACTTATATTACGATTATTTAGCTATTGGCGGTATGCCGGAAGTAGTTCAAGAGTTTATTAATTCTAATTCAATGCTAAATGCCATTGACTATCAAAGTGCAATAATAGAGTCATATAAAAGTGATATAACTAAATATACTGATATAACCTATGCTCCTAAAATAATAGCAACATTTGATTCTATTCCTGTTCAGCTTGCTAAAGATAACAAAAAATTCCAATATAAGTTAGTTCAAAAAGGCGGAACAAGTTCCATTTTTGGCGATTCAATCAATTGGCTAGTAAATGCGGGCATAGTAAATAAGTGCGTTAAAACTAAGATAGGCTTGCCCTTAAAAATGTATGAAGAACTAGACTCATTTAAGTTATATATGAATGATGTAGGCCTACTTACAAATTTAAGTGAATTTCCCCTATATTTAATTAAAAATCGTAATGCAGTTAATGAATTAATGATTGGTATGCTAACCGAAAACTATATAGCAAGCTCTCTTAAATTTAATGGCTTAAATATTAATTATTGGAAAAATGAATTTGATAGTGAATTAGATTTTATTTTACAATCTGAAAAGGGATTAATAATTCCTTTGGAAGTCAAGTCAAGTATTCATACGAAATCTAAAAGTTTAGCAAATTACATGAAAGAATATAAACCCAAATATGGTATTAGAATTTCTCCTAAAAATTTTGGCTTTAAAAATAATATAAAATCTGTTCCTCTTTACGCAGCATTTTGTATAACTGCTAGCAGTTTAGATGATTAGCGATGTATTTGAGTTAAAAACAAGATTTACTTTTAAAATCTTGTTTTTGAGTTATTATAGTCAGTATTTCCTCGGCTTGAAATATAGCCTTGTTTTTTGTAAAATGAGCTTATGAAAAAAGAAAAACTTAAAATATTATATGAAGATAAATATATTATTGTTGTTTATAAAAAGCCAGGACTATTGACGATTAGTACTGATAAAGAAAAAGATAAAACTTTATTTCATGAAGTAAGAGAATATGAAAAGAAGAAAAACAAAAATAATAAAGTATTTATTGTTCATCGGCTAGATAAAGATACCGAGGGTTTAGTTGTTTTTGCTAAAGATATGAAAACTAAAAATGTTATGCAAAATAACTGGGATAAAGTGATAAGAAAATATGTAGCTTTAGTTCATGGTCATGTTAAAAATAAAAAAGCTACTTTAGTAAATTTTATAGCGGAATCTAAAACATATGAAGTTTATGTAACCGAGGATGTTAAAAAAGGTAAAAAAGCTATAACAACGTATGTTGTTATGAACCAAAATAAAGGATATAGTCTTTTAAATATTGAAATCAAAACAGGCCGAAAACATCAAATAAGAGTTCAACTTGCTCATATTAAGCATTATATAGTGGGCGATAAAAAATATAGTAAGAAAAAAGATGGCTTTAGAAACTTATGCTTATGTGCTAACTATTTAAAATTTAAACATCCTATTACACATAAAGATATTGAAATAAGTACTAGTTATCCCTCAAAATATGAGGAAGTTATTAAAAAAAGTATCTAAAAAGATACTCTATAAAACGACAAAATATTTAAGTATTATATGATAGATTAATCATGGTGATGATATGAAAGTAAAAATTTTTGATGAATCCCATGAAAAGGATTTAGAAAAAGATATTAATGATTTTCTATCTTCGGGTACTTATGATATAATAGAAATCAAGTTTCAAGTTGCTATTGGGGTCTGTGGAGAAGACCAGCTTTATTGCTTTAGTGCTATGATAATCTATAACTAAAGCATATACATATTATTAGTTGTTGATTCAAAATCATCGGTAGATTTAACATTTAAACCTTCAATTTTAGATATTCTTGCGTCTAGTCTTTGAATTGACCTTTCTATTTTAGCAAGTCTTTCTTCAATATCTAAGTTTGGCATATTCATCCCTGCAGGTCCTTGATAAAACGAAGAATAGTTATTAGCTTGAAATCCCATTGGTCCAGGATTAAAGCCTGCCATATTAGCATTATTTTCAAAAAAGGCGCCTCGATTTTTACGCATAGTTATTCCTCCCTATATTGTTAATATATGCTTTAGAAAGAAGTTGTTGCTAATGCGAATGCGAAATCCTAAAGATAAAGATGAAGTTATAGAAAATTGTAATTTTTTTGTAACTGAAGATTTATTTGCTAATGATAATCCCATTTATATGGAAATAGGTATGGGTAAAGGAGACTTTATTTTACAAATGGCTTTAAATAACCCTAATATCAATTTTATTGGGGTGGAAAAATATTCTTCTGTTGCCAGTGTTGCCATTAAGAAAATAAGAGAATATGGTTTAGCTAATCTTAAAATAATGATTATTGATATTAAAGATGTTCCTGAATATTTATATCATAAGATAGCTAAGATATATTTAAATTTCTCTGACCCATGGCCTAAAGCCAGACACGCTAAAAGAAGACTTACGCATGAAAATCAACTTAAGATATATGATAATTTATTTAAAGATAAAAAGCTAATTGAAATGAAAACAGATAATGATGACTTAATGGCTTTTTCTTTAGAAAGTTTTAAAGATTATGGCTATAAAGTAATTTATTTAAGCTATGATTTACATAAAGAAAATATACCTAATGTAATGACTGAATATGAAGCTAAGTTTTCTTCTAAAGGAATTAAAATAAAATATGTAAAGGTAGAAAAATAATCTAAACAATGATATAATTATTTATAGGTGTACTATGAAAATAAAATATATTTTATTAATAGTGGTTTTATTTTTATTAACAGGTTGTCAAAATATAAAAGATGAAAGTATCGATGATATTATAGCTATGATTGATACGCCCATTAATAAATATAATACATACAATACAGGATTTAAATATTATTTGCCAGCGAAAATGGCAGTTAAAAAAGAAAGCTTATATAATGCAACTTTATCTTCAAGTAAATATGATTATTATCTTTATGCTGATGTTATAAGTTATAATAATAAGACGCCTTTAGATTATAAAGTAAATAAAGACGCATATTATTCTTCTTTAATATCTGATGGCAGTAAACAAGGCTATATAGAAATAAATTTAAAAGAAAATAGCCAATATTTGATTGAAATTATGTTTAATTATGCTAAAATAGAAGTAATGGTAGATTATGATGATATCAATCTAGCATTGGATAATGCTGTATCAATATTAAGGAGTATAACATATAATGATGTAGTTATAGCTTCCTTAGTTTCTGATGATGTTTTAAATTTTGATGATGAAATTTATGATATTTTTGGTAAAGCAAATAACGATAGTAATTATATTCAGGTATCAACTGAAGATACTTCGCAAATGGAAGATGGATACAAAGATCCTGATTTAATTAACTAGGAGGGTGAAGTCATGGGATTATTTAAGAAATTAAAAGATATATTATTTGATGAAGAAGAATATACTGAGCAAATTAAGATAACTCCGGAAATGCGTAATGAAGAAACACCAACTAAAGTAAGGGAAGAAAAAAAGCCCGTTGCAACAGCAGTTAAAGTTGAGGAAAGACCTCAGCCAGAACCAGTGAAAAGGGAACAAGTTCGCCGGGAAGTACCAGTCCAAAATGCGCCAGTTAAATCAAGAAGTGAAGAAACTCATACCGAAAGAGCTGTTCATAATAGTGCTGGTAAAGCTTTAAGCGAAAGAGAATTATATAAATCAGAAAAAACATTCCCTTTTGTTGAGTTTGATGAAGAGAAATTTGAAAGACAAATTGATCCAATGCGGGTTACATCTTCCGTATCACTTGGCAAGTCAGTAGAACCTAAAAGAAGCACTAATGTTTTTGAATATGAACGTCGTAAAAAGATTGAAAAAAGAACGGACTACGGCCATTATGAAAAAATTGAAACAACGGAGACTACTGAAAAAAAACGTTTTAAACCATCACCAATTATATCTCCGGTATATGGTATTTTAGATAAAGATTATACTAAAGATGATATAATCCAAAAAAGTGATGTTAAAGAACATAATATTGATATTAAAGAAGTAAGAGATAAAGCCTTTGGGGAAAAGAAAAAAGAAATTAAACCCAAAGAAGAAAAAAGTAACTATTATGAAGAAGAAAAAACCGTTACCCTTACTCCTTTAGCAGAAAAAGAACGAAAAGTTAAAACCATTGATGAATTACTTGAAGATACTTCTGATGTTATTGTGGATATTGATAAAGATTTAGATAATGAAATAGAAGATGTATTACCAACTATTGAAGAACAAGAAAGTGTTAAGGTGGAAGACAAGGGCGATACTAAAGAAATGAAGTTTGCCGATAAAGATGACAATACCCTTGAAAATGATCTATTTGATTTAATAGATTCAATGTATGATAATAAAGAGGATGGTGAATAATTGTGGATTTTCTAGCAGATTTTTTACCAATAGTAATTTATATATTACTAATAGCATTAATTATTGTAGGTATTGTTTTAGGAATAAAGCTCATTATAACTATTGATAAAGCGCAAAAGGTTATTGATGACGCTAAAGATAAAATAGATAGTTTTAATGGTTTCTTTAATCTTTTAGAGAATACTTCGGGGAAAATATATTATGTATATGAAAGAGTTGCCGAAGCGGTAAGTAAAGTTATAAATAAAATATTTACAAGAAATAAAGAAAGGAATGATGATTAATGGGAAAGAAAGGTAATTTTTTATTAGGGGCAGGCTTAGGTTTAGGTCTTGGTATGTTATTTGCTCCTCAAAGTGGTGATAAGACAAGAAAAGAACTAAAGAAAAAGATTAATGAGTTATTAGAAAAGGTTAAAGCTCTTGATCCAGAAGAAGTTGCTGATAATATTTCTAATAAAGTTAATGAACTTAAAGAAGAATTAGCGTCTTTAGATAAAGAAAAAGTTACCGCTATAGCTAAACAAAAAGCTGAAGAGATAAAGAAGAAAGCTGATGAACTAGTTAAGATGGCTGTCGAAAAAGGAACACCTGCTGTACAAAAAACTGCTAAAGAAGTAAGAAATGCTACGGCTGAGTTTTTAAATAATATGGCTGATAAGATTGCTCCAAAGAAAGAAACTCCTAAAAAAAGAACTAAAAGTGCTAAATAAGGCACTTTTTAATTGGTTATAATTTCCTTTCACATTTATTTCATAAATATGTTTTAATATTAGTATGGTGATGTTAATTGAAGGTTCTTATTGTTGATGATGAAAAACTAATTAGGGAAGTAATAATAGAATATTTGAAAAATGAAGAAATGGATTATCTTGAAGCTGGTGATGGGGAAGAAGCAGTTGAATTAGTTCGTAAAAATGAAGATATATCTATTATTGTTATGGATATAATGATGCCTAATATGGATGGTTATACGGCTTTTAAAGAAATAAGTAAAATTAGAAATATACCTTGTATTATGCTTAGTGCAAGAACCGAAGAATATGATAAACTCGCTGGATTTGATATTGGCGTAGATGATTATTTAACAAAACCTTTTAGTCCTAAAGAACTTATTGCCCGTATTAAAGCTATAATGAAAAGAGTTTATTTTGATGTTGATCAAATAGAATATAACGGAATTAAAATAGATAATTTAGCACATGAAGTATTTATTGATGGTAAGAAAATAGAATTAACTCCTAAAGAGTATGATTTACTAAAATATTTTATGCAAAATAAGAATATTGCTTTATCAAGAGATAATTTATTAAATCATATATGGGGTTATGATTTTTATGGGGACGCCAGAACAATAGATACGCATATTAAAACTTTAAGAAATCATCTTGGTAAGAAACGGAATTTAATAAAAACAGTAAGAGGAATGGGATATAAATTTGAAGTCAAAGTGGAAAAGTAGTATATTTGTTAAAACCCAAGTTTATTTAGTTGTTTTTTGTATTATTTTGCTTTTAACCGTCTGGTTTGTTGAACTTTTCTTTTTTTCTGTTAGCTATCGTAACTATCAAAAAAAATTAGTTACTTCGATAGCAGATGAAATATTATATAGTAAGGATATTGAATCAGATAATATAGAACAAATGGCTTATGAAAATAATATATGTATTTCGGTCTTTGATACCTTTGGCGATATTAAAGAATATAATACTAAAATGAATGGCTGTATGCTTAATACTAGTAAAACTAATGATGTTGTATATAGTTTTTTGAATTCTTCTGATAAGAAAGTTTCAAAAATTATTAAATTTGCTGATGATAATAAAGGGTATATGTATGGAGTTAAGAATAATAATCTTGATATTTTTATTTATACCCCTTTAGAGGATCATAGTATTGTAAATACTGTTTTAAAAAATCAATTATTATATTTAATTATTGTAGCTATATTCTTATCTTGTGCAGTATCTTTGTTTATTTCTAATCTTATAACTAAACCCATTAGAAAGATAACTAATAATGCTATTAATATTGGTAAAGAAAATTATAATAATGTATTTACACAGACAGGTATTAAAGAAATAGATGATTTGCAGGAAGCACTGAATACCGCTCAAAAAGAATTAAGTAAAGTTCAAGCTTATCAAAAAGATTTGATAGCTAATGTTTCTCATGATTTAAAAACCCCTCTTACTATGATTAAAGCATATGCAGAGAAAATTAAAGATATATCTTATAAAGATAAAAAAGTTTTAGATAATGATATTGATATTATAACTGATGAAGTAGACCGATTAACTTTATTAGTAAATGATATTCTTGATTTATCTAAATTAGAAAATAATGCTGATGTTCTTACAACAGAAAGATATGATATTGTAGAACAAATTAAAGATATTATTAAAAAATATGATATTATAAAAAATGCCGAAGATTATACTTTTATAACTGATTTGCCTGATAAAGTATATATTAAAGCTGATAAGGGTAAAATTAACCAAGTTATATACAATTTAATTAATAATGCTATAAATTATACTGGTAAAGATAAAAAGGTCTATATTAGCCTTAAAAAAGAAAATAAAGACTATGTATTTAAAGTTACCGATACTGGTAAAGGTATAAAGAAAGAAGATATAAAAAATATTTGGACTAAATATTATAAAAATGATAAAAATCATCGCAGAAATGTAATATCTACAGGAATAGGATTATCAATAGTAAAAGAAATTTTAGAAAAACATGAATTTGAATATGGTGTAGACTCGAAAATTAACCATGGTTCAACATTCTATTTTAAGTTTAAAGAAAGTAAAAAATAACCCTATTATAGTGGATTATTTCACGTCAATTGACACACAAGATTAGGAATAATCTTGTTTTTTTTTTTT
>CANQIK010000035.1 GCA_947624085.1 uncultured Bacilli bacterium | reverse complement strand
ATAGAATAAAAAATAAAATAGTTGATGTAAGAAAAAATATGTAATTTATCTCTTACAAAAACTATTATACGAGGAGATGAATTTATGGAGAGTTTATCAGAAAGATTAAGAAGATTAAATCCAGGAGGGATATCCTTTGTAACACCAGAAGAAGATGATATGATGTTAATGAATTCAATGAAGAGTGCAGCAAGAAAAGAAGGTGAAGAGAGCGGTATGAAAAAAGGAATAGCAAAAGGCACAAGAGAAAGTCAAAAAGAAATAATAGGAAATATGTTAAGCATAGGATTATCTTTAGATACTATAGCTAAATATACAAATATAAACAAAAATATAATAGAAAGTATGAGAAATGAATTAAATATATAGTGAAATAGTTTTGAAAATAATTATATTTTTGATATAATTGGGCATAGAGAAAAGGAAGTGAGCGTATGGGAAGAGCATACGAAGTAAGAAAAGCCAGTATACAAAAAACAGGAATGGCAAAAGCTAAATTATATTCAACATTTGCTAAAGAAATATATTTAGCCGCTAAAAAGGGGTTACCTGATCCAGATGCAAATATTACGCTAAAAAGAAAGATTGAAAAAGCTAAAAAAAGCCAAGTTCCAAGTGATATTATTGATAGAGCAATAGCTAAAGCTAAAGGCGCTGGCCAAGAGGAATATTCTGAAGTAACTTATGAAGGTTTTGGCCCTGGACAATCTACTCTTATAATCAAATGTCTAACTGATAACGTTAATAGGACTGTCGGACTTGTTAGAGCAGCTTTTAATAAAATACATAAATCTTTAGGAGTTACTAATAGCGTATCATATAATTATGATTATTTAGGAGTTGTATCTTTTAAATGTGATAATGAAGAGGCAATCCTTGATAAATTAATTGAAGTTGGTGTTGAACCTGTTGACTTCGAAAGCGAAGATGGTGTTCTTACTATTTCTGTAAACCCCACTGATGAAAACAAATTAAAAGATGCTATTGAAAGTGTTATGCCAAATGTAGAATTTGATTATGATGAAGTAGGTATGTTTGCCAAAGATAAAATAACTTTAGAAGGTGAAGATAAAGAAAACTTTGAACTTCTTTTAAAATTATTAGATGATATAGAAGATGTATCAAATATTTATCATAATGTAGAGTTGTAATATGGGATTATTTAGTAAAATAAAAGAAAAGTTTCAAAAAAAAGATGAAACAAATAACGAAGAAATTGTAGAAGTTTATGAAAAAGGTTTAGAAAAGACTCGTCAAGAGTTTGTCTCTAAACTTAGTTTGCTTGGCATAAAATATACCAAAGTTAGTGAAGAATATTTTGAAGAACTAGAAAATCTTTTAATAATGGCTGATATTGGTGTTAAAACCGTTTTTAGTTTTATGGACCGTATAAGAGACAGAGTAAAAAAAGAAAATATTACCGATACGGCATATTTAAATGAAGTAATAGTAGATGAATTGTTTATAATTTATGTTAATAATGAGAGTTTAACTGATAAAATTAATATGGCTGAAGAAGGACCAACAGTTATTTTGGTAGTCGGTGTAAATGGGGTAGGCAAAACTACAACAATTGCCAAACTAGCAAATAAGTATAAAAATATGGGCAAAAAAGTTTTGATGATTGCTGCTGATACCTTTAGAGCCGGTGCAGTATCACAACTTGAACTTTGGAGTAAAAAAGTAGAATGCGATTTTTTTGGTAAAGAAAATGCCGATCCTGCAGGAGTAATCTTTGATGGTTTAACTAAAGCTAAAGAACTTAATAGTGATATTGTTTTAATTGATACGGCTGGAAGACTTCATAATAAGGCTAATCTTATGGCTGAACTTGAAAAAATGAACCGGGTAATAGGCAAATTTATTCCAGAAGCTCCCCATGAGACACTTTTAATAATTGATGCAACAACAGGACAAAATGGTATTATGCAAGCGGAAGCCTTTAAAGAAATAACCAATATAACGGGTATTGTTCTTACCAAACTGGATAGCACGGCTAAAGGTGGCATTGTGTTAGCTATTAAAGAAAGTGTAGGTATTCCTGTTAAATTTGTAGGGTTAGGCGAAAAAATGACTGATTTAGAAACCTTTGATATAGAAAATTATATTTATGGTTTATTTAAGGACTTTATTAAATGAAAGACTTTATATATTACAGTGAACTTTATGACATCTATTCCTTTTTGCTTACTGATAAACAAAGAGAGATTTTTAGTCTATATTTTGATGAAAATCTTTCTTTAAGTGAAATTGCAGAATATAAAAACGTATCCAAAAGCTATGTAGGTAAGATTATTAAAAATGCTAAAGCCAAACTTGATTATTATGAGCGTAACATAAAACATTTAGAACTATTAGATAAATTACAAAAATATGAAAATCCAAAATAAAAAGTTATTACTATCATTCGTAATAACTTTTTTATTGGTAATTACGCTCCTTTATTTGCTTCTTCTTTAGCTTTATCAACAGCGCTATCATATTGCTTTTCAACTTCTTTTCTTTCTTCATCACTTAGTAAATCATTACGCATATATAATCGATAACCAGCTTTTGAGTTTTCATAAATAACAAAATATTTGCTTTGAACTGCTACATTATCATATAAAACGTCACTATTTTGTACTAATAAATGGGTAAAGTTGTATTTCTCTAGAAAATCCGCAACGGAAATTTTTCGATATTGTAAATTATAAAGTTCCGCAAAAATATCATCTTTTTTATTATTTATTTTTAAATATACCTCAGCTCGAGGATCAATGTATGGCTTGAACCCGTAGAATTCTACCAAGCCACCATTATTAAAGGAAGAATATATCGTTACATCATCAGGATTAAATTTCTTTTGCATATATTCCATTATATCTTGAGCATTGTGAGTTAGTTTTACTGTCGCCGGAGCTTTAACCATTAGGAATATAAAGCCTCCCAAACAGCAGGTACAAAAGAAAATTAATAACCCTTTAATAACATTATCAATTTTTTTATCAATATCGGAAAAGTCCCGGGGAAAAATATCTTTGAAGAAGTAAGCTAAAGGGAAGAAACTTACTAAAATAAAGTGACTAAATCCTTTAACTGACATAAAGCCTAATAGCAAAGTACCTGCGAATAAGCACAAGTATCTTAGCCTTACATGACCTTCTCTAAAGAAAGCATAGCAGAAGGCTATAATTCCCATTACGGCAAACATATGCTTAGATAAATTATTATTAAATGAGAAAGGTAATAGTTCGTTTATATACATATGCATATATTTATCTGTATAACTAGTAAAGATAAAAGTTATCATTTTATATCCATAAGGATTAATAAATCCTGCGGCAAAGGCTATAGCAATTGCGATAAATAAAGGTTTCTTTTTAAAGCCTTGAGTTCTTAGAAGCTTAATATTAAATGAATCAATAACATAAGGTAACGTAAATAAGAATATCATCCACCAAAGAGAACCATGAAGATTGGCCTCTAATAAAGATAAGATAGGAAGCCAAATTAAATATTTTTTATTTTCCGTTTTAGCATAAAGCTCTAAAGTATAAATAACGCCTAAAAGGATTATAAAGCTTATTATCTGAGGCCTTGATACAATATAATGAGCAGCTAAAGTAATATCGCATAAGAACATTATAAACAGGGATAAAATACGATTTTTATCGCTTATTAATAAACATATTTTATAAAGCAAAAAGCAGATAAAGAAATTGCAAACGAGAATGAATATTAATAAGCCCATTTCGCCTAAAAGATTATAGATAAGCCAAAATATACAGGCCGACAGCCAATTTTGGACCACTATTTGAAGACCTTGATGCATAGACAAAGGATCAATATAATAAATACCATGCTGAACAATGTATCTTCCCTCACTTAAGATATACCATATATCATTATCCAAACTCCTTATGTATAAAAGAGAGAGGACAATAGGGAATGCGAATAAAGCAATATATAACCAAATTGTTGGCTTATATTCAGTTTTCTTTTTAACCAAGTTAATACCTTCTTTCTAAACTACATTATATCAAAATATTATAGTGGCAAGTAATTTATAATATATTTACAATCTATTATGTAAATGATGACAGTATATATTGAAAATACAATGTAAATAAATTATATTTAAAATACCATGGTACACACATGGTTATATAGAGGGTTGACAGCACCAAATGCTTCTTCTTGATTTAGCTTTGGAACTTATGTTAATTAAGTTCCTTTTTTGATGATTTAAAGTCTAATTTAAAGATATAAACAATATTATTAACTATGAGGTGTTTATGAAAAAAATATTATTTTTAATGGTAGTATTATTAATCCCCTTTAGTTATGCTAAGGCTGATACTTTAAATTTAAAAGCCAAAAGTGCTATTTTAATTGATCAAAATACAGGGGAAATATTATATAAAGTTAATGAAAATGAAAGAAGACCTATGGCTTCAATGACAAAAATAATGAGCTTACTTTTAGTTATGGAAAAAATAGATGATGGTTCTTTAAAATATGATGATGAGGTAATTATCTCTGATGTAGCTTCTTCAATGGGCGGTAGTCAAATCTTTTTACAAACTGGAGATAAATATAGTGTAAATGAACTTTTAAAAGCAGTAGCAATGTCTAGTGCCAATGATGCTATAACCGCCTTAGCAGAGAAAACCTACGGCTCTAAAGAGGCTTTTATAGAAGCAATGAATAATAAAGCTAAAGCATTAGGATTAAAAAATACCCATTTTGCCAATGTTCATGGGCTTGATGAAGAAAATCACTATTCCTCAGCATACGATATGGCCATGATGGCAAAAGAGTTATTAAAACATGAAGATATTATAAAATACACATCAGTTTATGAAGAATATTTAAAAAGACCAGATGGCTCACAAATATGGTTAGTTAATACCAATAAATTAGTAAGATTTTATGATGGTGTAGATGGCCTTAAAACTGGCTTTACTTCCACCGCGGGCTATTGTTTAACTTCCACCGCTAAGAAAAATAATTTAAGACTTATAGGAGTTGTAATGGGCGAAGAAACAATAGAAGATCGTAGTCAAGACACAGTTAAATTATTAAATTATGGTTTTAATACATACAAGGTTAATCTTATTAAAGAAAAAAACGCAACGGTAGGTAGAATTAAAATTGAAGGTGGCAAAAAAGATTATGCTGATGTTATCTTAAAAGAAGATGCTACTCAACTTTTGAAAACAACTGATAAAGTTGCCAATTATCGCTTTGAAATGAAAACGGTTAAGGTAAAAGCTCCTATTAAAAGAGGAGATACGGTAGGAAAAATCAAAATATTTGATGAAAAAAATAAATTAATAAACGAAGTTGAGGTTACCGTTAAAGAAGATATTGCTAAAGCTAATATTTGGGATTGTTTCGTAAAAAACTTAAAAACTGCCTTATCATTTAATTAAATTTGTTATTGACTTTAACGGCCTATTATCTATAATAGAGTAAGACAAAGAGGCATTATATGGTAACAGATGACTACTCCAAACAGTTATGGGATATTCAAACGCAAGTTAAATATTATGAAAGCATTTTAAATAATGCGGGCGATAAAAGATACGATATTTTAAGAGAACTTTATAGCTATTATAAATCAGCAACAGCTGACTTAGTTAAAGCAGGAGGAAAAATAGGCTCGCTTCAAATGAGATATATAGCTTATGAAATTGAACAAATACTAAACTCTCTTCCTAATGAATGTATAATTGATATAAAACCTTATGATTTTAGTAAAGAGCGTCAACTTAATTCGCCTTTTGACATTGCTAATGCCCTTGATACTTTAATATATGAAGAAAGATGTCGCCTTTTAGCTAATGCTAAAAAAGCCGGTTATAACTTTTTAGAAGAGTATGATCTTATAGGAGATTGTCGATTATCAGCCTTGTCAATTTGCAACATGGCAAAGAAAATGGGCCTAAAAGCTAAAGTAAAAATTATTGAGCCGGGATACATCCATAATTCAATGCTTTATGATGGTGGATGTCAACACGTTGTGACTTTCGTTTTCTTTCGGGCCAAAGTTTTTTTACTTGATGCCACTTATATGCAATTTTTCCCTAAAAAAAGATGCCTTTTAGAAAAATTAGGTTGTCCATATCTTGCCCCTCCCAATCCAGGAACATTTATGACTATGAATGCTTCACGAAAAAAGACCGCTGAAGATTTATTAAATAGGGGTTGGATAGAGCTTGATATAACTAATATGAAAAATTATTTTGATGGTTTTACAATGTTTTATCGTAATGGTTTATATTATGAAACAACTGAGGATTTTACTTATGAACCGATTTATAGCTTTATGGATTACTTTAGATTTTTAAATGGTGCTGATAATCAAGCCTTTCATGAAGGGTATGCTAATTTAGGGCTTCAAAGACGTATACTTAAGGATCCTAATATGAGTTTTACTAAAAGATAATCTCTTGATTGTCTTTTTTTATTATATTAATGTAAATATTTACACACTTTACATAGCGGATAATTTGCCATCTTGTCGAACCTAGTCGAAAGTATTTAATTGCTCATATTTTAATACTATAGTGGTGCTTGGAAAAGGTGATTAATAATGCTTAGAATGGACATGGAATACAGTAAAGGCATTTTGTTTGTAAGACTTGATGGCAAGCTCAACCGTAAAACAACATACAAGATAAATAATAGCCTTTTAACAATATTGTTAAAGCATAAAATCAAATATTTAGTATACAATTTATATAATTTAGTTGACATCGATGAAGACGGTATTGATGCTTTACTTAACACTAAAGCTGCTATCAAGCAAAATGGGGGTTTAATTTATGTATGTGAAGTTAATAAAATATTAAATAAGGCTATTAGTAAACTAAAAATCAAAAAAATTGATAATGAACTAATAGCTTATAAAGTTATCGAGGTGTAGATTATGATATCGGATGCTTTAATAAAAGAAAACGAAGCTTTAATCTTCAAAATCGCTAATTCTTTTTATGGTGTTGAAAAAGAAGATTTATTTCAAGCTGGGGTTTTAGGGTTAATTAAAGCTTACCAAAACTATGATGCTAATGCTAATACTAAATTTTCTTCTTATGCATATAACTATATTTATGGTGAGATGTATATGTTAGCCCATAATAAAACATTGAAAATTAATAAAGATATCCTAAAACTTTATCATGATATAGAAAAAACGCGTTATGCACTAGCTCAAAAATATGGGAGGATACCCTCGAACAATGAAGTTGCTCTTTTCTTAGAAATGAGTGAAAAAGATATCGAAGATGCCATTATGGCTGGAAAAGATATTATGTCTCTTGATTCGGGAGAAGATACAACTCTATATGACAATTTAAGATGTGAAGAAAAAGTGCCATTAGATGATCAAATCTTACTTGAAGAGGGGATGGCTGAACTTAACGATGATGAAAAGGAAATAATTAAAGCTCGTTATTTTGAAGATTTAACGCAAAGTGAAGTTGCCAAAAAACTATGCATGACGCAAGTAATGGTATCGCGCTATGAAAAACGAAGCCTAGATAAGATGTGTGCTTTTTTAACAAAATAGTATAAAATTGTGATTCTTTATCATATTAATACTGGTGAAATGATTTGAATAAAGAAGAATACAAAGCTCTTATCAGCCGAAAATTGCCTAAGGAAAAACGAGGCTTAAATCTTTTCCTTGCTTTTTTGTTTGGCGGAATTATGGGGATTATATCCGAAGGCTTAATTAATCTTTACATGATGATATTTGGCTATTCACGTGCCGATTCAATGGGGGTAGCGTGTTTAACTATCATTTTGGTGACCTGTATGCTAACAGCCTTTGGCGTTTTTGATAATTTAGTAGAAAAGGGCAAATGTGGTCTTATTATTCCAACAACAGGTTTTGCTCATTCCATGGCATCGGCTACAATGGACTATAAAAAAGATGGCTTTATCAAAGGCATAGGTTCAAATGCTTTCAAACTTGCCGGAAGTGCTATTTTATATGGTGTTGTTGCCGCTTTTTTCTTTTGCATTCTGGGGGTGCTTTTAAATGTCTAGTGTAAGATTTAACAAAGTATATTTAGACTCCCATTTTGTTATAGGAGGACCGAAAGAAAAAAACGGTAAACTTGATAATTTTGATTTAACTATGGATGATTATTATTTTCACGCTAAGACATTTGAAAAATCAGAAGCTAATATGCAAGCTTTAGTTATAGAAAACTTACTTATCAATAAAAAATATAAAGAAAGTGATATCGACTTTCTTATAGGAGGTGATTTATTAAATCAAATTTGTGCTACCTCTTATAGCGCTCGTAATTTTAAAATTCCTTTTATTGGGGTATACGCGGCTTGTGCCACATTTCCTTTATCTATTTTTCATGGAGCCAGTTTAATTGAAAGCGATAATGCTCAAAATGTTATATGTATAACATCCTCTCATGGATTGAGTGCTGAAAGACAATATCGCTATCCCGTTGAATATGGTAATACGAAACCTAATACGGCAACTTGTACTGCTACGGGAGCCGTGGGTGTTATATTAACTAAACAAAAAACCAAAATGCAAATTAAAGCTGCGACTATAGGCAAAACTATTGATATGGGTATTAAAGATGTAAATCATATGGGAGCTGTTATGGCCCCAGCGTGTGCAGATACAATATATACTCATTTACAAAATATGAAGAAAAGGGCTACAGATTATGATGTTATTTTAACCGGAGATTTAGGCAAAGTCGGTGTTAATATTTTAAAAGAATATTATGAAAAAGTTTATGGTAGTAAACTTCTAAATGTTATTGATGCTGGTAGTAGCATTTATTTAGAAAGTCAAAATATGTATGCCGGAGGTAGTGGGCCAGTTTGCTTACCTATGGTTTTAGTCTGTAAAATATTACAAAATCCTAGATATCATAAAATTCTTATCGTTGGAACTGGTTCTTTACATACTCCCGTTTTGATAAATCAAAATGAAACAATCCCTTCCGTAGCTCATGCCGTTGAAATTGAGGTGCTATCATGATTTATTTATATGCTTTTTTGTTCTCCGGGTTTGTATGTATGATTGGGCAAATTGTTTTAGATAATACCAAACTTACGGCAGGACATATAACAACAGCTTTAACCATCTTAGGAGCTTTCTTATCATTTGCTGGGGTTTATCCTTGGCTTGTTGAACATATCGGGGGAGGTGCTACAGTTCTTATTATGAACTTTGGTCATCTTTTATATCAAGGTGCTATAAGTGGTTTTAAAAGTGCTGGACTTATTGGTATCTTTTCCGGTATGCTTACTAAATCATCAATTGCTATTACATCGGCAATTATATTTTCATTTATTTTATCTTTATTCTTTAATCCGAAAGACTAAAAAATACAATAAATTGCATTTTAGGACTAGTCATATTTTCAATTTTATGCCATAATTATACTAAAGGTAGGATGATTTATGGAAGATGAAGATTTAGAAATGCCTGCGCTAAAAGGCGAGTCAGTACCAAAAAATGATGAAGAAGAGGATTTAAGACCAATTCTTGAAGATGAAGAAGAAGCGGAAATAGCCTTTTCTGATGATGAATCTTCAGAAAGTGATATTAGCGATGAGGACCCTGATGAAGACGTAAGATATCAAGATGAGGAAAAAGAGGACAGGGAAGATACTTACAGTAAAGATTATGAAGAAGAGTATCAAGAAGATGATAGAGAATATCATGAAGATGAAGAAGATTATGATCAAATAGTTGAAGAAAAAGCCGATGAATATGCTAAAGAAAGCGATGAAGCTATTGAAGAACCTCATCATGAGCATTATGATGATGAAGATATAGAAACACATGAAGAAACTCATGATGAAGAAGAACATGAATATCGTGAAGAAATTCCTGTTAAAGAAGAGCATGAACATCATGAAGATAAGCTTACTAAAGAAGAAACTCATTCGGAAAATAAAGAAGAGCCAACCAATGCCTCTAAGAAGGTTAAAGAAGAACCAACTGCTGAACCTAGCAAAGTTGCCCAAATTATTGGTACAGCCGTTTTAATGATTATAACTTTATTAATTGTTTGGTTATTAGTTTCTCGTTACTGTGGCTTATAATATTTCGACAATTTGTTCAAACAATAAGATGTGCTTACGAAAATAGATTTTATGATAAATAGAGTCTATTTTTTTTATTTGATCTTCAAAAACATTTATTTTCCCATTATTAAAATATGACACTTTAATAGGTACATTAGTATAAAAAGCTATAATTAATTTTTGCTCTAAGATATTTTCTTGTTCATCAGATAAGATGGGTTTTCTTATTTTAGAACGTTCCTTTAAAAGCTCTTTGACTACTTTATTACTAGATATAACACTATCAAAAGGACGCCATTTAATAATACCCCGGCCATCATCAGGCATTATGACCACCTACTTTTTTGTTACGTTCAATAGCTGTAGAATCTTCCAAAAGAGCAGAAGCTTTAAGTAAACTATTTTTGCCGTATTTAGCTTTAATAAAGTCAATAGCGTCATTAATATTATCATTTTTAACAAGCGTATCTACTTTATCAAATAAATTTAGTTGGACCCCAACTTTAGGAATAATGCCATGACAAGATATTGAAACCTTACGAATAGGCATATATTCATAAAATCTTGCAAAGATAATATGACAAATATCTTTAATTTCTTTTTCACTATCAGTCGGATTTTCTAATTTTACACTATGATAAAAGCCCCCACCAATATTTTTAGAATAACCAATGCCAAAGCCAACGCCAGTACATTGTTTATGGTTTTTTCTTAATCTGGCACATATAACTCCAACCATTTCATCAACAATTAGTAAGATATTATTTTCATCATAGTCCTTAAATAAAACTTGGGAATGAGAATAAGATTGTTCTTTTTTAATCGCTTTAAAATCGGCAATAACGGAATTATCAATCCCATTAGCGTGAAGCCATAATTCTTTGCCCATAATACCAAATTTATCTTTTAGTTTTCCGGAATCATATAAAGCTAAATCTTTAATCGAGTAGATACCCATTGCATTAAGATTTTTCTCCATTCTTTTGCCAATACCCCACATTTTACTAAGGGGAGTGATATTCCACAATTTATTAACAACGTCATCATAAGTCCATTTACTTATACAATCGGGCATATGTTTAGCTTCAATGTCCATGGCAACTTTGGCTAAAAGCATATTAGGACCAATGCCCGCGGTAGCAGTAAGACCCGTTTTTTCTTTAATTTTTGCTAATATATCTAAAGCAAGTTCATAGTCCGTTTTATTATATAATTTTAAATAATGAGTAACATCTAAAAAACATTCATCGATGGAATAGATATGTAAATCATCTGCTGATACATAATCTAAATACACATTAATAACTTCTTTACTTTTTTCGGTATATAAGTTCATATGAGGCTCAATAATTTGGTACTTAATTTTTTTATCAATTTCAAATAATCTTCCTCTTGAAGGAACGCCTTGCTCTTTTAAAAATGGCGTAACTGCCAAAGTTATTGCTCCTTGACCTTGATAAGGATTAGCCACTACTAAAGGATAAGCAAATGGATCAACGCCTAAACGTAAGCATTCACATGAAGCAAAGAAACTTTTAAGATCAATACAAATAATATTGTGCATTATTTTTTCCATTGAAACCTCCTCTTCACAAACAAACGTTCTAAAAATATTATAATAGATTGTTAATAAAAAGCAATGAAATATTTATTTGATTTGCTAATTTTTTTAAAATGTGGTAGGATAAGTCTCTGTTTAAGAGGGGTGGAAAAATATGACATTTTGTAAAGATATTTATAATATGCTATCTAGAAAATATCCGAATCGAAATATTTATCTAATATCAGATGAACATTTTTTCCATGAAAATATAATTGATTATGGAAGAAGTCAATTTGCTGATGTTAAGCAGATGAATGAGTATATAATTCAAAAACATAATGAAACAGTAGGACTAGAGGATATAGTTATTTTTTTAGGTGACTTTTCTTTTAAAAAAGGTAAAATTAAAGAGCTATTAGCTAGATTGAATGGTCATAAATATTTAGTACTTGGTAATCATGATAAGTCTGCTATAGTGAAATCTTACCCTCTTTTAGGTTTTGAAGGGGTATTTACCATGCCTATTAGACTTGATAATGCTTATCTTTCCCATGAGCCTTTGGTAGCTAATCAAAATAGTAATCCTACTTTCAAACTTATTGAAGCGGAGTTTAAGAAAGTGATAGGCGCTCATAACTATCATGGCCATATTCATGAGAAAACTAGCTTTGATGAAACGCGATATACTAATGTTACTTGTGAGACCCTAGATTACAAGCCTTATTTTTTAGGTAAAACTAAAAGTTTATTTGCCAAAGAAAGTCCTCTTTTTATCAATGACCCTATATTTGGTGAATGTATTAGTTATATAAGTGATAAATATAAAGTAAGTCCTTATTTTTTATTGAAAGATTATTTATATACTTTTGCTTTATCTAGTTTGACAGACTATATGGAAAGTTGCTTTATACAAGGCTCAGTAGGGCTTTATAAAAAATATGGTTTTATCTCCGACTTTTCTGATATAGATATAACTTTTTTGTATGACGCAAATGCCTCTAAAGGAAAAAATAGTAATAGTATGAAACGGATTGTAGATCATGTTTACCAAAGCTTATTGCAAGTAGATAGTGCTAATCTTGAATATTATAAAAGATATGTTTCACTTAGAATATTTGAAATATTACTTACTACAACTAATCCTTACTATGTTAAATGTTATATTGATTCAAACTTAATATTTTTAGATTCATATAGACAAAGCGATTATTCTGTACATTCAGGGATAAGTTTATTAGAAAAATTTATCAGAAAATATAAAATTTTGGATACTACTGGTTATAGTTTTCCGGCTTATCAATGTAATTTTGTTAATTTTTATGGCGATGTAGCTAATTTATTATTACAACTTTTATTTGAAGATTTAAATCCTAATAAAAGACAAATGATTATTAAAAAACTAAAATATATTTTAAAAAATGGTTCCGAAGAATTTGACCCCAAAGCTTTAGAAGATGTTTTTATAAGATTCTTTTTAAGGAATATTGCTTTGTTCAATACTTTAAATCGTAATGATGAAATACGAAGAATTCAAAGTTTATATCCTGATTTTCTTACGTACTTTAGTAGCATAAAGGACTTTCCCACTTCAAAATTAATGAATCCTTCAGCTTTAAAGGAAACTTTTATGGATATTTATGCTCAAATAAGTGACATTGATCCTCAAGAGGGCTTAGAAAAATCGCAAGAGTTAATAAGAGAATATCGTAAAAGATAATAAGTATTATTATTGAATTAAATTAGAAATTCCCAAAATAAGAAAGAAATATAATTTATAGAATAAGTTCCCAAAAATTTGGGAAT
>CANQIK010000034.1 GCA_947624085.1 uncultured Bacilli bacterium | reverse complement strand
GTCTCACCCGCATAGCGGGTGGATTTAATCCACGACCTTATGGTCGTGGCAATTCTGATGAATTGCATATTAAAAAATAACAGCTATTAAAAACTGTTATTTTTTTTGGTTTAATTTTTCTTAAGACTTATACCTACGTTATATTCATTTAGTTTAAGGTTTTTATCTAATGTTTCAGAAAATACGATGTTAGTAGCTAAAGTTTCAGAGGATACATAATCAATATTGTTTTCAATAGCATTTTTGAGCTCTTCATCAGCATTATATGTTATTGTTATTCTGTCAGCAATATCAAAACCATTTTCTTTACGAAGAGCTTGAACTTTAGAAACAAATTCTCTTGTATCGCCTTGTTCTTTTAACTCTTTAGTAATTGTTGTATTTAGAATAATGAAATTGCCATTATCCATACCGACATTAAAGCCTTCTTTCGCGTTATAACGTATATCTACCATCTCCGAAGTAATATCATAGCTTTCTCCGGCAATTTCAAGAGATATATTTTCGCCCTTTAGAAGTTTGGCAGTTTCTTCTTCGGATAGATTTGCAAGAGCTTTAGCATACTCGCCCATATTCTTACCAAAGATTTTACCTACTTCTTTAAAATTAGGTTTAATTTCAAAAGTCATATATTCATTTATATCTTTAACAAATACAACTTCTTTAACATTTAATTCTTCTTCAATTAATGAAACTAAGTCTTTTAAAAGATTTTCATTTTTACCATCGATTAGAGCTTCCGGTAAAGGTTGACGAACCTTTATCTTATTTTCTTCTCTAACATATCGTCCAATTGAAATAATGCTACGAACTAAATCCATCTTTTCTTGAATATGTTCATTAATTAATTTTTCATCACATACAGGGTAATCAGTTAAATGGACTGACTCTTCACCTGTTAAATCTCGATATAATTCTTCGGCTATAAATGGAGTAATCGGTGCAATTAATTTAGCAAGGCCAGTTAATACTTCATAAGTTGTAATATAAACAGCTTTTTTAGAATTATCAAGTTCACTACCCCAGAAACGATTTCTATTTCTTCTAATATACCAGTTAGATAAATCATCAGAGACAAAGGAAGCCAAATAGTGAACTACTTTATTTAAGTCATATTCATCAAAAGCATTTCTAACATCTTTAATAAGTTTATTATATTTAGATAATAACCATTTATCTATTTCTTCCCTATCTTCATAGGCTACTTTACAATCATCAGTATCAATGCCATCAATATTGGCATACATGGCAAAGAAACTATAAGTATTTTTTAAAGGATTAAAGAATTTAGAATAAACTTCTTTTAAACCTTCAATATCAAACTTTAATGGAGTCCAAACAGGTGATACATAAGGAAGATAAAATCTTACCGTATCTGCCCCATAGTCTTTAATCGTCGTAAATGGTTCTACAATATTACCCCGGGATTTACTCATCTTCTTACCCTCAGCATCAAGTAATAAGTCATTTACTAAAACATTTTTAAATGGTGAACAGCCTTTAACAAAAGTTGAAATAACTAAAAGCGTATAGAACCAACCCCGAGTTTGGTCAATACCCTCACAAATAAAGTCGGCAGGAAATTGGCTTTCCCAAAGTTCTTTATTTTCAAAAGGATAATGATATTGCGCAAATGGCATAGAACCTGAATCAAACCAACAATCTAATACATCAGGTATTCTTGTCATGCTCTTACCACATTTTGCACATTTAATATGAATATTATCAATATAGGGTTTATGTAAATCTAGGTTATCTTCAATTTTTTCAATAGCCATTTCTTTAAGCTCGGCAATACTACCAATCATATGCGTATGGCCACATTCACACTTAAAGTATGGAATAGGACTTCCCCAGTATCTACTTCTTGAAACATTCCAATCCCGCGCATTAGCTATCCAGTTAGCAAATCTTTTTTCGCCAACATATGCCGGATACCAATTAACTTTAGAATTAGCTTTTACTAAATCATCTGTCATTTTACTTACTCTAATATAGTAGCTTGGCATTGAATAATAGATAAGAGGTGTATCACAACGCCAACAATGAGGGTATTCATGGGAAATCTTTTGTTTTTTAAATAGCTTATCATTTTCTTTCAAGTACTCTACTACTTCTTCATTAACATCATGGACAAACTTGCCTGCCCAAAGGCCACCGGTATAACAACCATCTTTGCCTACAGGATTTAAGTATGGTAAATCATAATTCTTACCAACATTTGCATCATCTTCACCAAAAGCCGGAGCAATATGAACAATACCTGTACCATCTTCCATCGTTACATATTCATCACAAGTTACGAAAAAGGCTTTTTTATCGACTTCAAATGATGGAATTAATTGCTCATACTCAGTATATTCTAAATCTTTACCTTTATAAGTTTCCAAGACTTTAGCTTCCTCACCTAAAACTTTTTCTAATAAAGCTTTAGCTACTATAAATTTAACGCCTTTAGATTCTGCTAAAACATAATCTTCTTTAGGGTTAACACATAAAGCTACATTGGCAACTAAAGTCCAAGGTGTTGTTGTCCAAACAAGGAAATAGACATCTTCATCTTTTTTCTTAAAAGGGACATATACTGTAAGAGCGGTATCGGTTTGATAATTTTGCGCAACCTCATGAGTAGCAAGACCTGTTCCACAATGTGGACAATAAGGAACTACTCTAGTACCTTCATAGAACATATCTTTTTCAAACATTTCTTTTAAAATCCACCATTCAGTTTCGATATATTCATTTTTATATGTTAAATAGGGATGTTCTACATCAAAGAATTGCCCCATTTTACTTGTAAGTCTTGTAAAGGCGTCTTCATTTTCTCTAACACTTTTACGGCATTCTTCATTAAATTTATCAACACCTAAAGCTTCAATCTCTTTTTTAGAGGATATACCTAGTTTCTTTTCCACATGGTTTTCAATCGGAAGGCCGTGCGTATCCCAGCCTATTTTTCTAATAACCTTTTTGCCATTCATTACATGATACTTAGTAATTGTATCTTTTAAGTTTTTAGATACCATATGATGAAGTCCTGGGAACCCATTGGCAAAAGCTGGACCATCATAGAAAACAAATGTATCATTATTTTCTCTAAGTTTAACTTGAGCATCATGCATGGCATTAATACTTCCCCAGGAAGCACTTATTGAATCCTCTACCTCACTAACGGGTCTTTTATCTAGTTCTTTAAAATTTTTCATACTGTTTTCCTTTCCATAAAAAAAGGCAATACCAAAGGGCGAATTAACCGCGGTACCACCTTTATTTTTTCTTATACTGCCTTAACGGGGCCTAAGCGTCTAAACTTACTATGGTTTCAGTTTAGCAGTTAACAAGTGATCCAAATTATTATTTAATATACTAGCTTTCACCTTTTCTAGCTCTCTTTAATATCTTATAATAATTCCGTCTTGTATCAAAACCTTTAAAAATCTAGCTTAATTATAGTACAAAACATTTTAGGTTGCAAGTAAAATAGTAATTAATTTCTAAACTCTATTGGAAGACTTAACTTTCTTACTACTTCACTATTCATAGCAGGAATTTTAACATCTTCCTCCCGATGAATAGCCTCTAAAGGATATTCATCAGTCTTGCTTAAATAAATACATTCTAAATATTTTCTTAAATATAATAAATCTGGATGATAATTTCTTAAATAAGTGTCTAAAGCCTCAAGATTATTATTAAAGCAAGATAATAATAAGCTAACATCATCAAGTGCAGTTCCATGCAAAACATCTATCAAAGATTCTGCTTTATCATATTGTTTTAATAGTTTTGAATAATCAAAATCTTTCCTAAATTCAAATGATTGGGCAGCTAAAGCTAAAGTATATGGAGCAGGATATGTGTATCTGTCTTTGTAAATACTTCCAGGACTATAATCACTACACAAAAATTCAGGGCTTTGCACTTCCCAGATAAAACCATATTCGCAAAGTTTAATAACAGATTCATCAAAGTTACCATGATTAGTCCATATCATTGCTGGTGCAGAAGTTTTTTCGTGCTTTTCTTGACTTAGTATTTCTTGAATTACTGTCTTAGCCGTACTAGAATCTTGAACTACAACATCATATTTACTTATAACATTTTCATTTTTAAATGCTAACATATTTCCTCCCTAATGCTGAGTATTATACTTTAATTTTTTTCAATTAGCAATATGATGATGAACAACTGGCGAATTCATAGAAAGGGGCATAAATGTGTATCCTTTAGCTAAACCATATTTAATAACTTCCTCTACCGCAGAAACACTATAATCTTTAGTATCATGTTGCAGTACAACGTAAAAATCTTTATTGCCTAAATTATCTATAATATTAGTGAAAACTTCTTCACTATTTGTTGTAAGACCCGCATCGCCACTTGAAATATTCCAATCAAAGTACTTAAAGCCTTTAGCTTCAACTTCTTTAGATAATTTACTCATTATTTTAATGCCTCCATCATATTTACGGCTTATTGTATTAGAGCTTCCTCCAGGAAAACGTATAATTGTTGAGGTATAACCAGTTATTTGTTTAACTTTTTCTTGGATAGCATATAAGTCGGTAAAATAAGCATCGATATTTTGATAAATTTGCTTATAATCATGAGTATATGTGTGAAGCCCTATGGTATGTCCTTCCTTATATGCTCTAAGAATGACATTATCATAACCCTTAGGATTAGTTACAAAGAATGTTGCTTTAACATTATATTTTTTTAAAATATCTAATAATCTTGATGTATATGCACTGGGGCCATCATCAAAAGTTAAATAAATTATTTTGCCTGTAGCCAAAGTGGTATCATTTGGCGAATAAACATAAACTTTGCGCCTAATACTTTGCATATTATAAGAGCTATCTTGAACTTTATAAATAATTTCGTATTCACCTACCTTATTGGTATCAACACTGCCTATTATTTCAATTTTAGAACCTATATCAGTATCACAGTCATCAAAAGCTTGAGCACCTAATTCTTGATATTCTTCCCCTACTTTTAAATAAATTTTATCACTACCATTTAACGATAATATTGGAGCATTATCAACAATATTTAAATCACGATTGATAACTCTTGTATTACCAGAATAATCGCTTACTTTAAAATAAACTTTATTACCAAATATGTACTGCTCAACTTCGTTAGTTAAGTCTTTATCATAATTATCATATGCTGTTACTTTAAAGTTTGTTTTAGTTTGGTTAGGACATATTGTAAAATTATTGCCCTCCACATTAATTATTGGTGCCTCATCTTCCTTAACTTTAACGATTTGCTTTTTAGTTAGTATTTCATTTTTATATTTATATGTATAATATACGTAGTACTCACCTATTTTAGAAGTATCCACTTTGCCTTTATGATTAATGCTTACTTCATGACATTTTAAAAAACTATCATAGCAAATATTTCCGGCATCATAATTAAATGGCTCATTATAAATAACTTCAACCATTTCTCTAAATTCTTTTACTTGAAATCCTTTAAAACAACCTACATACATAAAAATAGGAACGGAAAATAAAATTAAACTTGTAAAAATTATGATAGATATACTGCTTTTTTTCATAACTACATACCTTTGTTTAATTAGATTATACTTTAAAATATTACCAACTAACTTATTATAATAGCTTTTGACATAATTTTTACTTTTTATAATAAATTTAAGTTATATAGTCAATAATAAAGCCATCTTTATGAGGTTATGGTATAATGATAAACAAGGAGACTTGTATGTTTAATAATAAAAATATCCATTTTATAGGTATTGGGGGCGTATCAATGAGTGGTATTGCCCAAATTCTAAATTCAAGTGGTGCTACTATCACTGGTTATGATATGCAATCATCAATTTTTACAGAAAAATTAGAAACACTAGGTATAAAAGTTTTTTATGAGCCTAATGTAAAAGCTATTGATGAAGCTGATATTGTTGTTTATACCGCGGCAATTCATGAAGATAATGAAGAGTTAAGTTATGCCAAGAAAATGAATAAAGAGATTTATGAAAGAGCTGTATTCTTAGGTTTAATGATGAAAGAATATGAAAATGTTATCTGTATAAGTGGGACACATGGCAAAAGTACAACGACTGGCATGATAAGTACCATTTTCGTAAAATGTAACACTAATCCTACTATTCAACTTGGCGCAACTCTTCCCTTAATAAATGGCAACGAAAGAGTTGGCGATCATAAATACTTTATTGCCGAAGCTTGTGAATATGTTGATAGTTTTCTATCTTTTTTTCCTACGGCAGAAGTAATTCTTAATATTGATAATGACCATTTAGATTACTTTAAAAATCTTGATAATATTAAGAAATCTTTTACTAAATATACTAATTTGCTTCCTGATAATGGCTATCTTGTCATAAATGCTGATGATAAAAATACTATGGATGCTTGTAGTGGACATAAAAACACTATTACGTTTGGTATAAATAATGAAGCCACTTATATGGCTAAAGATATTGCCTATGATGAATTTGGGCATGGGAATTATGACTTATACATAGATAATAATAAAATTACGCGAGTATATTTATCAATAAGTGGACTTCATAATATTTATAACTCTTTAGCGGCTATTGCCCTAGCAAACCAATATATTCCTAAGTTAGATGACATCATTAAAGCCTTAAAAGATTACACCGGTGTTGGTAGAAGATTTGAACTATTAGGTAAGTATAATGGTGCTTTAGTTTATGATGATTATGCTCATCATCCTAGTGAAATTAAAACAACATATGAGTCGGTCCAAAAGACCAAACATAATCATACATGGGCTATTTTCCAATCCCACACATATTCAAGAACTTATGATCATTTAGAGGAATTTGCCGAGATCCTAAGTAAATTTGAAAATATTGTTATTGCCAAAATTTATCCTGCTAGAGAAGAAAATATTTGGAATGTTAAAGAAGAAGAATTAGTAAGATTAATAAAAGAAAAAGGTAATAATAGTGCTATATACCTTGATACTTTTGAAAAAATTGAAGACTATATAAAAGGTCATGCTCAAGAAGATGATTTAATTATCACAATCGGAGCAGGACCAATAAATAAAGTAGCCATTAATTTAACTAAAAAATAATTATAGTTTTGGGCTTTCACTAGGTTCAACTTTTTTAAGATTTAGTTTTTTATCTAGCCCAAGTTTGGCAAATACGGCAAATGGATCTATTTCATCAGGATGTTCTGTCGCAGTTTTCATATAGGCCAAAACTTCTGAATCTAAATTATTTAGCATTTTAATAGCTAAGTAGTTGCCTATAATGTATGGATATGCTTCATGAAAATTAAAAGGATTTAAAATGAGCTCTTCTATGTGACTATCGATGCTTGATTTTATTATTTGGTCTAAATTAGAATATTTAGAATCTGATTGAAGAATACTTTTTAATTTTTGGGACATGATATTTTGTAATCCAGTAAGAGATTCAACATATTTTTGTTTTTCTTTTTCAAAACTTATGGGACCTTCTTTAATATAATTTAACATATAGGTTAGTGTTTGTATCTCACTTAAAGCTAATGAAGCTGAATTTAGTAATCGTCTAGAATTAACATATGCGAGCTCCTCACTATCCACGCCCTTTTGTTGAAAGTAATATAAAGTTATTAATTCATAAAAGCAAGAAGAAAACTCTAGTAACATTCGGGGCGTTTTTCCTTTTTCATTAGCAAAGGAAATAAAATGGGCAAACTCATGAAAAAAGATGCGAATATCCTGAATGGTGTTATTAGGCGTTAAAAAGATATATGGTTTTCCTTCCATAGGTAAAACAAAATTTTCGTCATTAGGAAATTGAGGCATATTTAACTTATGAGCAATGCGAAGTTTATCATCACTTGATAGGGCTGTTATATTAATTATTTGACCATTATTCAATATTTCTAAATAGATATTATACCAAGTTAAAGAAGGATCAATAAAAGCAAATATTTCTTTAATAATTTGTTTTTTAGTTTTGTCATCCAATAAAGGCAAAGCAACCTTCTTTTCAGAACAATAAGTTGAAGATATGTAAAATTGCTCAATCATTAAAGAAATCATTCCCGAAATATTATGATAGAAAAACAAATCAGTTTTATCTAACGTTTCTCCTTCTATTTGTTGAGGGTCTTTTAATATCTCTATATTCATTTTAATTAAAGTATTTAAAATGGCCATGCGATATTTCTCATAAGACCAAGAAAATAGTTTTTCTCTTTCTTCAGGAATATTAATATTAATATCAATGCCTGTTTCTTTAAAATAATCTTCTTTTAGCAAGCTATAGAAGTTAAGAATTTGTTCATTATCATATTGATCTATTCGGTTTTTATTAACGCGACTAATTAATAAAAATAAGCAGGCAGAAAAATATTCTTCATTCATACAAAATCACCAGTGACTTATTATAGCATACTTATTTTTTTAAGCTAGTTTTTTTAAATAGGCATCTAAGATATTAGTAATTTCTTTTTCGGTTTTAGCTTGACATATTTGTTTTTTTATCTCCGCGTTTTGGGGCATTCCTTTTAAGTAATATAAAAAGTGGGTACGTATTTCCAATACTGCAGAGTTTTCCCCTTTTTCTTTGACTAAATCTTTTAAATGCCTTTTCATCATCGCAATTTTATCGTCATAGCTTATTTTATGTGGCTCTTTACCATCTTCTAAATAATCAACACATTCTTTTATAAGCCAAGGATTTCCTAAAAGGCCTCTTCCTATCATAACAGCATCACAACCCGTTTGTTCAAGCATTTTTTTCGCATCATAGCAAGTTGTTACATCCCCATTACCAATAACAGGGATATTAACCGCTTCTTTTACAAGTTTAATAAGTTGCCAATTAGCCTGACCACTATAACCTTGAGCTCTAGTTCTAGCATGTAAAGTTATCGCTTTAGCCCCAGCCTTTTCGCATATTTTAGCTACTTCTACGCAATTAATGCTCTTTTCATCCCAGCCACTTCTTATTTTTACGGTAACAGGGATTGGCACACTTGTTGAGACAGCCTTTACTATTTCATATATCTTATCAGGATTTTTCAAAAGAGCACTACCGGCTTGATTTTTAATAGCGACTTTAGGCACCGGACACCCCATGTTAATATCAATAATATCTGGCTTCATTATTTCGTAAACCTTTTTAGCGGCCACTGTAAAACTTGTAACATCTGAACCAAAAATTTGTTGGGCTATTGGCCGTTCTTGTTCATCCATAGCTAAAAGTTTAATTGTTTTATCATTGCCAAACATAATAGCTTTATCAGATACCATTTCTCCCACGACTAAACTAGCACCAAATTCTTTACAAATCATACGAAAAGCCTTGTCAGAAATACCTGCCATAGGAGCGACAACAATCTTACCAGCAATTTTTACCTTACCTATATTAAAGCTCATAAAAAATCCTTTCGCATTCAAATTATACTATAAAAAAGAACTTTTTATATAACTAAAGTTCCTTTATGCTTTATTTACTTGTTTTTTCTTTTAAAGCCTTCTCAAATTCTTCTTTTGTAAGGCCTGTAGCTTTTAGTATCATTTCAAGGCCTGCTCCATTTTCGTATAAATTTAATGCCACTTCAGTTTTACCTTGCTTTCGACCTTCTTCTATTGCGAGTCTTTCAGCTTCTTCTCTAAATGATAATTTGATTATCTCATCTCGTGATATCCAGAAATTATCATCTTCCCAACTATTTATTGCATCTCTTATCTTTGACATAAGTCCTTCCCCCTTATATGCCTTATTTACTTCTTCTTTATTTTCACAAGCAAACACATATAACAAGTGTTCTAAAGAATTTTTTCCATACTCTTTGATAATTTTATTGTAACCTTTTTCATATAGAAAATCAATATTGATGTCATATATATTTATTAAATTATTTCTTACTTTATGTAAACTTTCTTCCATTATTCGTGACTTATACATAAACTTATTTTCCTTAAATACATCATAATTATTAATGTTTATTTGATAACTCTGCGAATATTTTTATATTTATAACTAGCATTATGTTGAGTTTGCTCTAAGATAAGCTGACAAATATAGGTTAAGTTTTTATATTCAGTTTCATTACTCTCATTATAATTTATCTCAATATCTATTTTGGCTTCCGAATTTTCCACACCAACATCTATTCTACTATCTTTAAAACTTTCTTTAGTGTTAATTCTTATATCCATATTTTGAAAATTATAATCTTTTAATTCATCGCCTAAAGTCTTCTTTATTATGGCTAACAAATATTCTTTATTTTTAAAAAGTTGACTTACTGCTCTATCTGTTAAATATTTCTTTTGATATTTTTCTTTTACTGCAATAGTAGTATTTTGCATAAAGCTATTCCTTTCTTTAATTTTTTAACAAAACTGGCTTTTATTATCGTCATTATTTTCTTTATTGCAAGAGCTAAAAATGTCGCTTTTGGTCATAAAAAAACTACAAATGTCGCTTTGTAGTTCTAATCATAATTATTTTTAAATTATTAAAGTCCCTTCATCAAGGTTCTTGAGGATAAAGGCATTAGCATCATCGGTATCTATATGCATATAATAAACACCATCTTCACTTACTTTAATATAAGCATCCATTTCGCCTGATTTATTGCCCTCTATTTTAACCTTTACCTTTTGACCATTTACTACCCCATATTTCATGGCATCTTCAGGACTCATATGAATATGCCTTTGAGCTATTATGGCGGCTTCAAGTTCTATATCAGCTTTTGCCGTTTTTATATGGATTAAACTAGCACCGTTTAAATCCCCACTTGCTCTAACAGGTGGATCAATATGAAGCTTTAAAGCATCATTATGGGATATTTCAACTTGGTCATAATCTCTTAAGGGTCCTAATATTTTAACATTATTAAATTCGTAACTATCAGTATAAATAGTAACTGTTTTATCAGAAACATACATATTTTTTTGACTTAAATCCTTTACTTTATTTAAAGGAGTATCAAAAAGTTTATTATATGTTTCTCTACTTAAATGAACGTGTCTATTGCTTACTTCAATTATTACTTTTGTTTCCATACACTTTCCTTATATATCAATAATATCCATATCTAAAATTTCATGGTCTTTATCATAAATTACTTTGACAATATCAGCGTCTTTATCGGTTTCATTATAAATAACTTTATCATGATATTCAACAATCAAATCATCATCTAAGTTATATCCCGTATTAGCGTGCCTAATTAAATAGCCAAGCATAGCTCTTTTATGAGTATATATCGCAACTTTTCCCCCGTAATTAGCAAGGATTTTATGCATTACTTTTTCCATTCTACTGCCAACTTCATCTAAAGACTCACCACCATTTAGCTTAATACTAAAATCATGATTTTGCATAAATTTAACCATTTTAAGACTTTTATCACCTAAAATACCAACTTTACAATCATTTAAATCTTCATCAACAATGGTAACTTTATCTAACCGATTAGCAAGATATTTTGCACTTGCTAAAGATGAAGCATACATTGAAGAAAAAATAGTATCGGTAGCCTCTAAATCATCTAAAATAGCGATATTTTTAGCAATCATTTCTCCTTCAATTGATAAAGGTCTTGTCATTTTTTTAGTTTCAATATCTTGCCGATTAATATAGCTTAAATTGTTTTCAAATAAATTATTACATATAAAATATACTTCCATATAGACTCCCTACTATACTTATATCATAACATATTTAATATTAAAGCTCAAAACTTTGTTGCATCATCTATAGTATCATCATGACTAATTTGTTTTAAATCCACTTTATTAATAGAATCAAATCGTTTAGTTATTTTTTCTGTTGTAGTATTTATTTCATCAACGGAATTATTAACAGCTTTAATATTTTTGGCAAGACGATCCCAACGATCTTTATATCGAGAAAATTCTATAGATAATTTATTTAATTCTTCATGAATAACTTTAGCATATTTATCTCTTTCAATATTTTTAATTATCATGGATATTGTTGATAAAGTTGATATTAAGGTAGTAGGTCCAGTTATCCAGACACTATTATTATAGGCATAAGTGATAAGTTCCGGGTGATAAGCATTAATTTCGGCAAAAATTGCTTCCGCGGGTAAAAACATAATAGCTTCATCCGCTGTTTCACCTGGTATAATATATTTATCTTTAATATCATTAATATGCTTTTTAACATCTTGAACAAAAAGTTTTTCAGCCATTACTCTTTCTTCTTTAGTTTTACTTCTATCCGTCATTCTTTGATAATTTTCTAAAGGAAATTTACTATCAATAGAAATTGTTCCTAAGGGTGTTGGGGCATATAAAAGAGCGTCAACGATATAGCCATTAGAAAATTTATGTTGTGTTTCATAGATACCCGTACTGCTAGAGCCAAAGGCATTATTTAATATATATTCAAGGTTTACTTCCCCAAAAGTTCCCCGTGTTTTTTTATCAGTTAAAACGTTTTGTAAAGTTACTATATCAGTCGATAATTCATCAATCTTCTTTTGGGCAGCGTCAATTCTTGTAAGTCTTTCTAAAACGTTCATAAAAGTTTTATTACTTTTTTCAAAGTTTTTATCTAGTCTTTCATTTACAGTATCATTGATATAAGTAAGTTTTTTCTCAATATTTTCTGATAATTTTTCAAAATCGCCATTTAAATTTCTTGAAAAAGAGAACTTAAACTCGCCGATTTCTTTAGTTAAATCTATTTCAAGTTTACTCATTCTATCAACAATATCATTATTGTTATTTTTCTTAAATATTAGTATTAAAAGAAGTATTATAACAACTCCTAAAAGACCTATTAAAATATAATCTATCATATAATGCCTACTTTCTACTTAATAGTATACTAGGAATTATTTTATTAGGAAAGATTAAGATTTAATTTTTACATACCTTTTTATTATTACAAATGTTTATGCAACTTTATAGGGCTTAGCTTCGGTTCCATCGCCGCCACTTAAGGTTACGGTTGAATTTAAGTAGAAGACTGGACGAACACCGTAGACACAGCCAACTTTGTAGATGCAACTTGTAGAGCCAGAGCGGTCGACATTAAGTGCATTGTAAGTTGTCAACGAATTGCGCGAAATTATCCATTCATAAACCGCATTAAATAACCAGTTATTTTCTAGATTTGAGATGGTTCCATAATTATCTAAATATGTTATCCAATTATCTTTTCCGCTCGCAAAACCATAGTCTGAGGAATACATTAGGCCTATTTTAGCTGGCACTTTAGTTTTTGCCCCATATAAGCTACTTTTTTCCTGGTCATACAATTCTTTTGCTTTTGCAGTAACATATAGAGCACTTCCTCCAACATTCCATTGTACTTCTTCTATTTTACCTACCCAACTATTTAAATTTTCTAAAAAGCTACTAGTATTTGTATTTAATGCTTTATATAATGAACTACTGCCCCATATATTGTTATTGTTATCATCCCAATAAAAACCATCTATAGGTAATTCCTTTACTCTTTTTAAATCTTTATAGGTTGCGCTACTCGATGGGGTACCATTAGACGATATTCCTAAATCATCATGCGTGGCATATTCAGATTTGATTACTTTGATTAATTTTGTTTTTGTTCCATTTGATAATTCTACTGGCACATAGCCTATTATCCGATATAAATTCCCATCAAGACAGGTTGTTGATGTACCTTGGTTATAGCTTTCACTATCCGGACCAAAACATATAAAATTATTTGGGTCATCTCCGGAAAACCTATAACCATGGTCATTGGCTCCATTTTCTAATAATGAATTATGATATAGCAGTTCTCCATTTCCACTTTGTCCTAATAACTTTTCAAAAAATTTTTCTTGTTCTGACTTTTTATCAAAATATAGGGTACAGCTAACATTTTCATTGGCTTTTAATAATACTCCATTACTACTTGGGTCCCAATCTATTATTTCAACAGGGTCTTCAATATCATTACATTTACTATCTTCAATATCTAAAACATAATTACCATTAGACCATGCAGTTGAACTCCCTTGTGTATAACCACTGCCATTTTGATAATAATATGCTATGCTACTATCACTTGTT
>CANQIK010000033.1 GCA_947624085.1 uncultured Bacilli bacterium | reverse complement strand
CACCAAATGTTGGCCGCCAGTAGTTGGCCTTATAGGCCGATGAGAAAATCCACCTCTTTTAGGGGTGGATTTTTAATGCATTACAGATGATGCATAAGGTTTTCTTTCATCGGTTTTATATAATAGATAATCAATACTAGTGTTATAAAATTCAGCTAGTTTAGCTAGCTTATCAATGGGCATCAATCTTAAACCAGTTTCATACCTTGAATATTGAACTTGCGTAATATTTAATACTTTAGCTACATCAATTTGTTTAAGACCTTTTTCTTCTCTTATCTCTTTTAATCTATCAATTTTTATTCTCATAACTACATTTTACATATAACCAATTGGTTTTACTTGAATTTATAACCAAATGGTTATATACTAATTCTATAAGATAATAAAAGATTGTAAACTTCTTTATTCGACATAATTTTTAATCTAAATGTGATATTAATAATGATTATAGAAGATAGTTTAATGTGGAGGTAAGATGAAAAAGAAAGTAGGAATAATAAGTGTATTATTGGTAATAGTTTTAGTAGTAATTTTGGCAATATTATTAACAAATAAAAAGAAAAATGAACCATTAGATATTGCAACAAGTGATAGTAGCATAGCATATTATTATCAAAATGGTAGTAGTTATACACAAGGGACATCAAGTACTTGGACAACAGGTTATGTATTAAATGTAGGTAAAAGTAGTTGCAATGGAACTACTAACCCCAAAGATATATTAGATTGGGATTCAGTAAATAAAAAGGTATTAATGTCAGCAAATGAAAATAATAATTGTAAATTATATTTTGATAAAGTAACACAAGGGCAAACTTATACAGCAGAAGAGTTTTTTACAACTTTTACTTCAGCGGGTGACAAAGGTGAATTAATAAAGCATGAATCTTCATTACTAAATAGTGCTGGAGATAATGGTTATAGATATTCAGGAAATAATCCAAATAATTTTATATGCTTTGGACCAGGAAGTAGTGACTATAATAATGGAATAAGTGGTGCAAACTGTGAAGATGAAAATCTATATCGTATAATCGGGTATGTACCTGTAGAATTGCCTGATGGAACAAAAGAAAATAGAATAAAAGTAATAAAATCAGAATATGCCACAGCAAGTGATTTAGGAATATCGTCTAATGGTACACCCTCAAGTGACTCAAAATATACATCTTTAGCTAGAGTAAAAAAATTACCCGAAAATGGTTTTAAGTGGGACAACAATAACAACAATATATGGGGCAGTAGCTCATTATATCAAGCATTAAATACAAATAGTAATAGCTTTTTAAACAAACTAGGAAACTGGGCAAATAAAATAGAAAATGTGAAGTGGAATGTTGGGGGGTATACTACTTATAGTATAACTGCAAAAGGAATTTATGACGGGGAAAGAAGTAGCTCATATGGGGCAAAAACTAAAGTGCCAGCTAAGATAGGATTAATGTATCCATCAGATTATGGTTTTGCTAGTAACAAGGAACATTGGACAATAAATTTATTTGGTTATGATAAAGACTCAATTCGCCAAAACAATTGGTTATTTAATGCCGTTTATGAATGGACTATTTCGCGCCATTCGAACAACACTGTCCGTGCGTTCCTTGTCGCCGGCGGTGGGTATGTGAGCAACGGCACCGTTGACAACGCGTATGGTGTGCGCCCGGTCTTTTATCTAAACTCTAGTGTAACCTTAAGTGATGGCGAAGGTATTGACGGTAGTCAATCCAAGCCATTTAAAGTAAGCTAGAAATATGATAGTTTTGCACAATTTCAAACATTAATTAAGCATCAAATATAGATTATATTATATTAATTCCATACATAAATAATTAAAGCTATTAAGGAAAATAATAAACCAAATGTATAAAATATTTTAATAATATCTGATTCAACAAAGCCCAATTCTTCAAAATGATGATGAAGAGGGCTTTTTTTAAATATCTTTTTACTAAATAGTTTAATTGATAGGATTTGAAATAAAGAAGATAGTGTTTCAATAATATATACAAAACCTATTAATACTAAAGATAATTCATTTTTTAAGATAATTGCTATGGCTGCTAAGGTTGCTCCTAAAGCAAGAGAACCTAAATCACCCATAAAGATTTTCGCTGGATAAAAGTTATAAAACAAAAAACCTAATAAGGAACCAGTCAAAATAAAACAAAAGATAGCTATTTCTTGATAACCATTTATATAAGTGCTATTCCACGCAATAATGCCATAAGTTATAAAAGATATAGCACAAAGACCTGCACATAAGCCATCAAGACCATCTGTTATATTAACAGCATTAGAACTTCCTACTAAAAGAAAGAGGATAAAAAAGCCATACAAGAATCGTAAATCAATTTGCATAAAATGTAAATCTATAATTGTATTATTTCCTACTAAAATAAAGAAATAGAAAAATACAAGGGCTAGTACTACTTGAATAGTAAACTTAGTGAGAATAGATAAGCCATTATTATTCTTAAAAACTATTTTAATAAAGTCATCTATACCTCCTAAAAGGGAGTAAGAGATAAAGATTAGGATAATGATAAAAAAGTTATAACTAAAAGATAAGTCTTTATTAATAAATAAACATAATAAAACAAATAGGGTACTTAAAACGAAGATAAGGCCTCCCATAGTAGGGGTTCCTTGCTTTTTTAAATGTCTTTCATTTAAATTTTTTGATACATTTTGTTTAATATTAAATTTCTTAAGAAGAAAAATAATTATTGCTCCACTTAAGATGGCAATAATAAATCCAAGTATTAATGCTATTATTGATTTAGTTAGTATTAACATAATATCTCCTTAAGAAAGCATAAGCATTATAGTGCCATTTTCTTTAACATATGAGCCTCCCTGAGGGGCTTGATAGTAAATCGTATCACCTTGACCAGAATAAGTTAAGTTAAAGCCTTTTAAGAGTTTTTTAGCTTCTTCTAAAGATTTGCCTGTAACATCTGGTAAAACAACATATTTTTGGTCAAGCCAAGTATATTCGCGAGGCATTCCTTCTTTGGAAGGCTTTATATCATAAAGCTCAATGGCTGTTTTCATAATATTTTTAGCTACAGGGGCTGAAGCCGTTCCACCGTATTGAACAACATTATGTGGGCCATCAATTGCTACATAAACAACAAGCTCGGGATTATCCGCGGGCAAAAAGCCCATAAAAGAAAGAATATAACTACTAGCAGAGTAAGCCCCATTTATAACTTTTTGGGCAGTTCCGGTTTTACCACCTACACGATAATTTTCAATATAAGCATTCTTACCAGACCCATTTGCTACAACATTTTCTAAAGCATAACGAACTAAAGCTGAAGTATCTTCCGATATAACGGTGCGAACTACACTTGGCGTTGTTACATCTAAAACGGTATTGGTATTAGTTTCAATTAAACTTTTAACAACATAAGGTTTATATAATTTTCCCCCATTAATTGCTGCCGAAACAGCGGTTGTTTGTTGAATAGGTGTCACACTTATACCTTGGCCGAAAGCCGTAGTAGCCGTCTCTAAAAGTCCCATATCTTTTTCTTTAAATAATATTCCTGATGTTTCACCGTTTAAATCAATTCCCGTTTTAATGCCAAAGCCAAAGTTTTTAATGTATTTCATTAAAGTTTCAGTGCCAAGTTTTAGCCCAAGATTAACAAAGCCAGGGTTACAAGAGTTTTCTACAACTTGTAAATATGTTTGCGTACCATGGCCTCCCGCTTTCCAACAGTGTAGGGTAGCACCTTCAACTGTAATAGCACCCGAGTCTGTAAATGTATCATTAAATAAATCAATTGTTTTTTCTTCAATTGATGAGGCTAAAGTAATTATTTTAAAAGTTGAACCAGGTTCATAGGTTTTCCAAATAGGGAGGTTACGGTTAATCGTATCAACACTATATTTTTTATAATTATTTGCATCAAAAGCTGGTCTTGAACCCATAGCTAAGATTTCTCCTGTCTGAGGATTTTGTACAATAATTAAAGCATTTTCGGGTGTATATTTACTCATGATATTATCAAGTTCATTTTCAACTGCTAGTTGCAGGTCTAAATCAATCGTTAGTTGAACCGTTACACCTGGGGTGGGTGCTTCATATACTTCGGCTGTTTTTAGTCTATTACCTTTGCCATCCGAAAAATATTTAATAGAACCATTTTCTCCTGTTAAATAGCTATCATATTCTAGTTCAATGCCAGATAACCCTTGATTATCGATTCCAACATATCCTAAAGTATGAGAAAGAAGATCATCATAAGGATAATATCTTTTACTTTCTTTTAAAAGATATACACCATCATAGTTTAAAGCTTCAATTTTTTCGGCAATATCATAAGATAGTTGTCTTCCTTCGGGATGGACTCTTTCAATAGACGTTTGTTTGCTGACATGTTTATACATATCTTCATAATCACAGTTTAATATTTCGGCAAGATCTTTAGCTACTTTTTCTTTATCTTCAATTTGTCTTGGTACAACTACTAAGGAAGTAGTTGTTATGTTCGTGGCTAAAACTTTGCCATTTCGATCAAGAATTTGGCCTCGGTCGGCTGCTAAAGGAAGTTTTCTACTATATAAATCATCTGATAGATTTTTAAGTTTATTATAGGAAAATACTTGAATATAAAAAACTTTACCGATAACGGCAATTAAAATTAATATTACAACTAAAAAAACAAATCTTATTCTTGTATGTATTTTACTATAAAACAAAAAAATCACCCATGTAATTATATGAGTTTATTACATGGGTTATTACAGATGTAAATTACGGGTCATAGCATTTATAACGAGATCACTTTCTGTTGTAACGTCAAGATTATCTAAAACTTTTTCAAGAGATATTTTGCCTTCAATAATCATTTGAATATAAGCTTTGATAATCTTCTTTTCGTTTTCTGAACAATTTATATATAAATCAAATAATTGCTCAGCTATTAAAGTTGAATAGTAATAAGCATAATTACAATTATCCGGATTATGATATAAACTTGCAAGGGAATATAATAGGTTAGTTAATCTAGCTCGCTCAATTTCATGAAAAATAGGTAAGCCTAAATCATATGCTATTACCTTTTCCATAAAAATTGGTAATACTTCTTTGTTATGATAATTAGTGAGTGCCCCATGAATAGTATCAACTTGAGTATGCATGATTTCATGAGCATAGCAAGGTAGGGAATATGTTGAAAAAGGTTTAAAAAGATCAATATGAATTATTATCCAGTGATTAAAAAGTTGCAAATCTATGTTTTCCATCCATTTTGTCGCAACCGCCCCATAAAAGGGCCATTTATCTTTTTTTAAAATAATTGGTATTTCAAATGGCGAATATTCACGGCCTTCAATATATGTTTTTCCATCTTTAGGTTCATTATTTTTATATTTCATAATCGGATATATTTCTGGCAAGTTTTTGGGAATACTTAAAACCGAATGCAATGATGCAAAAAAATTAGCATAAAATGCTGAGGTCCGATATTTAATTTCTTTTAAACTGGTTTTTACAAAATGGGGTGTATTGCCTAAATTATTGGTACTTAAAAAATCCAAGATTTGCCTAGTCTTAGAATCTAACCTTTCAGGATCAAATCCTGTTTCATATCCGCATTTTAATAAAATGTCTTCTTTGGCCATGTGTAATATAATAAAGGCAAAAAAATAAGAAGTCAATCAATATTATTTAAGACTTCTTGATATTCTGGTAGATTTAAATATTCTTTGTTTAAGTAGCTATCATAATTATTTTTTACTTTAAGAGCTTTTAGTCTCAAGATTTTCATAACAGCTTCATTAATTTTATCTTCGCTAATTTCGCCATTTTCTACCATTTCTTTGATTAAGACTATAGCGTTTAAAGGATCTTTTGGCATAAGTAGTATATCAACTCCCGCATTTATGGCTAGTTTATAAATATCTCTTTCGGTATAATTATCTGTTATAGCTTTCATTTTAAGGGAATCAGTTATTACAAGATTTTGATAGCCCATTTTGTTTTTTAGTAAATCAGTTATTATTTCTTTGGATAGAGAAGAGGGAGTATTATCAATTGTAATATTTGGCATTGCTAGATGAGCAACCATAATGACTTCGGCTCCGTTATCGATTGCTTTTTGAAAAGGAATAAGTTCAAGATTTTCAAGCTCTTCAATACTTTTATTTACTACTGGAAGTTCATAATGAGAATCAGCAGTGGTATCACCATGGCCTGGGAAATGTTTATAGACACTAATGATATTTTGATCATTTAGTCCTTTAGCTACTTGTAAAGCCATAGAGGATACTTTAGTACTATCATTTCCAAAGGAGCGATCACCAATTACCGTATTTTGGGGGTTAGAATATATATCTAGGATAGGAGCAAAGTCCATATTAATACCAAAAACGTTTAATCTTTGGCCAATTATCATGCCAATTTCATAGGCGACATCCTTATCATTTGTTTGGCCAATTTCAAGCATTGGAGGAATACTTGCCATTTCTACATCTTGTAAATTACTAAGACGAGATACCCGGCCTCCTTCTTCATCGATAGAAATAAACATTGGAATATCACTTGTAGCTTTAATATTTTTGATTAAATTTAAAGTTTCATCATAAGTTGTAAAGTTTTCACTAAAAAGTATAATTCCTCCGGGCTTAAGTTCACGTAATAAATTAAGTTCATTTTCCGTAATATTTTGATTTTGAAAATCAACAATAATCATTTGGGCAATCTTTTCATCTAAACTCATATTAGCAAATGTCATTTGTATTTCATCTTCCTTTTTAGAATCGTCTAGTTTTTCCGTTAAATTATTTGTTTTTCCTTCATTTAACTTGGGAACCGCAATAAAATAACAAATAAAAGCAAATAAAATCAAAGCAATAATAAATAATATTTTTTTCATATTTCACCTTAAAATTAGTATATCATATTATTTAATAATTTTCTTTTTTATTAAATTTGTTAAAAAGACTTTTGCATTAATTTAGTATCTTTATTAAAATTTCAATTCACTCATAGAGTGAACATCAATATTAATTCTTTTATATAATGCTTCTGTATTTAATGATACGATTTCCATATCTTTAATTTCTAATAAATCTAAAATTTCATTAATTATATTTTCGTCTTCACACTCAATTTCCATATACGGTTTTAATAAAGGCCATATATCAATTTCGATTTCTGCTGATTTGTATGTGTAACTATATCTTACTTTTTCTTGATAACTTCTTCTAGCAAGTCCAAGACTTTCTAATAATAAATTTGTTTCTTCTAGAGATGATACTTCAATCTCAGTTTCCAACACCCTTTGAATATTTGCTTTTTGTTTTTCTAATATATGTTTACTTGTTAGAGTCACTATGTTATTACTTTGTCTTAATCTTATCCATTTATTTTCATTAATCATAAATTTTTTGAATGATTTTTCAACAATATCATTTTCTAAAAAACTTACTATTTCACATATATCTTTTTTCAATATTTCATCGATAGATTTTAAACTAAAATGTTGTTCTATTAAGGCTAATTCATCTTCATTTATAAGATCTTGATATTCTAAAATAAGAACTTCCAATTTTTTTAGATTAGCATTTACAATTATAGAACTTTTGCTTTTTAATAATTCTCTAATTTCTAAATATCTATAATATAATGTTGGTACATCATAAACATAGATTTTTTGCATTTTTTTGCCTTTGAAATCAGCATTAATTTTAGTCAATTTTTGTTTCATGGATTCAATATCAACATCAAGTATTTTAATTTCTTTTTCAAATTTAGCCATTTTTTATCATCTCCTTAAATATTATATCATGTATAAGATTTATTTTTCAGCTTTTATTACAAATAGTCTATAGGGATATGGTTTAAAATATTTTTTAAAATTTAATAATTGTTTTCTTTTATTCATATAGTGCATTGATTTTTCTTCTAAAATTATACCACCAGCATCATTTATTAATTTTCGCCAAAATTTAAAACTCATATATCTTTCGTCACCATACATTGCTTCTTTTTGATTAAAATACTTTGTAGGAATTCCAAATATGACTATTTTAGAAATTTTCATTTGCAGTTTTAATGTTTGCACTATTTGATCGTCAGTAAAATGTTCCAAAACACCATTACTAAATGATACATCAAAAGTACTTTTTTTATAATCTAGTTCAAAAATAGATTTTTTTTGAAAAATTGGTTTATTAGTTGAATTATAATTTTCTGCTATTTTTCTCGATAATTCTAGAATATCATCATCTATATCTATCCCAATAACATTATAACCTATAGATGACATATAAGTAGATAATACACCGGTTCCAGATCCAGATTCTATTATATTTTTATCACAAGAATATTTTTTTATTAAATTAATTAATATTTTTTTGTTTTTTATCTTATCATTCACATAATTGTCTAGCGTACCTTTTTTTTTGATATCTTTTAAATATACTTCGTACCAACTCATAAACACTCCCTATAAATACAAATTTAAAGAATCATTTAATGCATTGCCAATTTTTTTATCATTACCTTTATTTGTGATGACAATGTCACCATTTGCAAGGATTAATACATATTTTTTTTCCATATCTTCTTCAACTCTGGTATCAATATTTTTGATATTACTGTTCGATTTTATATACTTAACAACATCATCATAATCACTCGAAGATATGTCTAACGATTCCTTGTTTATAACTGCCTTTTCTCTTAAAGGCATAAACTTAAATATTCGCCAACTATAGATATCATAATTATTTAAAAAATTAGTTAAATCACAAAAGCTATTGATATTGTTTTTACAAACAACACTATTTATTCTAACTTTTACAGCATATTCTTTTTTCTTAATATAGTCTAATATTTCTTTTATTTTTTTGAAATGATTTTCTCCTCTTCCAAGAGACCCATTAATATCATCATTAATTGAATCAATGGACAAAGTGATGCTATCCAGGTATTTATAAATTTTGTCTATTCTTTCGCTTGTTAAGAGTTTTCCGTTTGTAATAATTTTATTTTTTATTCCTTTGTCGTAAGAAGTTTTTAACAAATTATCAATCCCATTTAATAATAATGCTTCTCCACCAGTCCAAGTGATATTTGTTACACCAGATTTTGCTATATTATTTAATATGTTAATATTTTCATCATAACTTAAATCTAAAATGTTTAAAAAACGATGACAATATTTACAATTTTGATTACAGCGTGTAGTAATGTTCCAACATATTTCTTTCTCCATTATCTTATTCTCCTTGCTAATATATAGCCAAATCTATGAAAATGGTCTCTAACACAGTCCACGTGAGCTCCCTCAAATGATGGATTATTATTTTCTCTAAAAGATAATATTTTCCAATCATCATCAAAATAGTTTAATATTTCTTTTTTGCGATAAAATTTGAATTTTGGATAAGTCTTATAATCGTTTTCATCAATGGCCATCATATAATCTATATATAAATATCCATTAGGTAAAACTATACTTTGTAGTTTTTTAGTTTTATCTTCTAGTGTAAAATCTTGATTAGCAGAATAATGTAAAGAACAACTTGTGAATACAACATTAAATTTTTTCTCAGGTAAATTTCTATAAAAATCTCTTTTTTCTATTTTGGCATATTTACTAATATTTTCTATTTCTAATCTTTTAATAATTCCTAAAATTTTTTTTGATTCCAACTCAAATTCTTTAGATTTAAAACTAGGAGAAAAAGGATATTTCTTTTTTTCTTTAATAATAGGAAAATCTTTTGTGCCACCATATAAAGCAACATCATCAATATCATAACCAGTAACATTAATGTGTGCTCTTGCAAATGGCATTAAAAATTTGCCATCAGAACAACCAACTATACAGGCAGAGAAATTAGCTTCCCAATCTTTTTTTGCTATATTAATGAGTTTGTATAACCTTGTTGGTGGGTTTCCCCAAATGCTTTTTGTTTTCATATTAACTATACTTTCCTTTCGTTTACTATATATTGTCATAAAAATATTTTTTAGATTATTACTTTCCGTTAAACATTAAAAATTTTTAATTACCATAGTTATTCTTTTCCTTCCATTAAATTACACTCATATGCATTTTTCCAAAAATCAATTTTCTTTAGTTCTTGATATAAATTTTCTTTTTTAAAACAATTAATTGCTTTTTCTATTATGTCTAAACTTTGACCTATTGCAGAATATCTAAAAGTAGTATTATTGGTAAGGCTAACTTTAGAGTAATCATTTAATATAGGATTCTTGTTTAAAATATATCTAAAGTCATCATTACACAAAACTTCAAAATCTAAATTTTTATCATAATTTTTTATTTTTTTAATATTACGTTGACTATTTTTGCAACTATTACAAGAAAATAAATGATTAAAACAGTTTCTAGTATAAACTAAAGGCAATTTACCACCAATTATTACTTGCATATTATTATTTTTAAATATATTTTTATTTGTTTCATATGATAACTCGGGAGAAGCTGTAAATTCCCGTATTCCATTATCTTTTAAATATTTTAATGTATTTTTATTCCAAACATATATTGTATAATCAACATACTTTTTCTTAAATTTAATACTATTGCATAAATATATTTGGGTAAATCTTGTAAACATTATCTCTTTGTTTTCTAATAAAGATAAATAAGGTTCCAAATTTTCACTTTGCCAATTAAACATAGGAAGCTTATAAATTATTTTGTCTCCATATTTATTTATTATTTTTTCAATATTTTTTAAATTATTTATTGTAGATATATCATATATGATTTTTACAAAGTCATCCGTAATAAACTTATCTATTACACTTAAATCTATTGTATCTAAATATATTGAAGTTAATTTAAGATTATTATTAATTTTTGTATACTCTTTATTTTTACAATCTTGTAATATATATTTAACTAATTTATTATATACTATAGAATTTATTAATATTTTTTTGTCATTTATTCTTCTATATTTTATTTTATATATATTTATATTTGAATTTCTGCTCTCAATTAAATTAATAAAATTATCAAAATTAATTTCAATTAAATTTTCTTTGTTAGCAAAGAATGTTTTACCATCACCTTTATAATTCATATATAATATTTCTTGTACTATATTGTCTTCTATTACTAAATCAAGTGAAATATTTTTTTTATTAATGTCATAATCCTTTTTAAGTTCTGTATAAATATACATTACATCACTATGAGAATAATCTTTAGAAAAGCATATAGGAATGTTATTTTTGTATTTTAAACAAATATCATTGTCATTTATATTTTTTAAATTTCTTGCTTTCATAAAAGGCTTTGTTCTAGTATTTATTTTTTCATATAAATTATTTTCTTTAATGCTAGTTCCTAATAAATATCCATTTGTTTTTATTGAAGGTATATCATTATTTATTCTTTCTAATATGTCTTTTATTTCTTTTGGATTTCTTCGTCTTCCTTCTAATTTTAAGCAATCTATACCTTCTAGTTTACTTTTTAAATTTATGCAATCCATATCTGGAACATATAAATAATGGCCTTTATTATTGTTTATAGAATAAATATCCCTACAAGTGATAATACATTTACCGCGATTACCACCACCACCATTAATTAAAGTTCCAAAAAAACAAAGCCCTGAAAAGCTTAAACATTGTGATCCCCATATAAAACATTCTAATTCTATATCAGTGCTTTTCCTAATATTATTTATTTCTGATAATGTTAATTCTCTTGATAGAATAGCTCGTTTTCCATTTAAAGACTTAATATAATTTACATCATCAATATTATGAACTCCAAATTGCGTAGAAAAGTGTAGGGGAATATCAGGAAAGTTTTCATGTAATTCTCGAATTAAGCCAACGTCAGTTACTATAAATGCATCTGGCAAGGAATTTTGTTTTAAAAAGCCAATTACTTCTTCTATTTCATCATCTAACATTAATATATTTAATGTTAAAAAAAATTTAATATTATTTTTATGCAATTCTTGAATTAAAATATTGTATTCTTCATTGGTAAAATTAATCGCCTTATTTCTTGCGTTCCATTTTTTTAAGCCACCATAGACTGCATTTGCTTTGCTATCTATTGCAACTTTAATATGTTCCATATTACTAGCAGGACTTAGTATTTCCATAATGTTTACACCTCTACATCTATCACTTTTTATTTATTTCTTTTTTTGGAAAATTCGTCTTCTTGATTTAATTCCATTATAACTTTTTCTTTTATTTGAATTGTGAAGGTTCTATCTTGAACTTTATATGTTGCAATTTCCCCAATTTTTTTATGATACACAGCACTTCCGATTGGGCTATTAATTGATACTTCTTTAATTCCAGAATCTAAATCAGATTTTGGAGATGTAGCAACTAATATAAGTATAATTTCCTCTCTATCATTTTCAGAAAATATCATATCTACTTTTACAATATCGCCAATGTCTATTAATTCTTCGTTCCCCAAATTTTCTACTATTTTAATATCTTTCAATCTTCTTTTCATTTCGGATATTTCTAACATTAAACTTTTTTCTTGGAGCTCTGCCTGATATAATGTTGGATTATCGTGCCAGTTATCGCCTTGGTATATAGCATCCTTTCCCTTATACATTCTTAATTCTGCTAACTGTTTTTCTTTTTTTTCAATTTCATGTAAATATTCTTCATAACCTTGTTTATTTAATTTTATTTGTTCTTTCATAATTTTTACCTTCTTTCTTATTATAAATTTTTGAATACTTTATTTTGTTAATTTCTTAGTACATCCTCTTAACTTTTGCATTTCATAATCAACTATTTCTTTTACTTCATCTAAAGTTTTATTTTCTGTATCGATAACTATATGTGGTAATTTGAATTTTTGAATAAAACCAATCATTTTGTCATAACCATCATCTTTTTTTTCTAAATCAAATAAATCTGGGTCTTTTTTATTCCTTCTAGCAAGTCTTTGCATTCGTGTTTTTGGAGTAGCATATAACAGTATTGTTAACTCTGGAGTGCCAGAGGTTTCTATCAATGCTCGAAATACAGGTTCGCTAATATTACTGCCATTCCAATAATAATTAGAAACTAAATGTCTATCAATAACAATATTTTCATCGCTAAACATTTTAGCAACATATATATTCCCAAGGGCAATATACCAAGATTTTAATACATCATCATTAATATCGTACATTCTATTAGCAACTTTCATTAAATCGGCATAATTTTGTTCTGCACCATCATTGTAAAAATAGTGTAATGGTTTTTCAATAAATGTAAACCCGTATTTATTACTTATATATCTAGCAATTTCAGTTTTTCCTACACCATCCATACCTTCAACTGCGATTATCATTTTATGCCTCCTCCATTAATATAATAATTAATGCCTTCTGAAACACCAGAATTATTATTATCATTTTTAGCTATATATTTTGCTAATGCCTTTATTTCGCTTGTAGCATTAGCCATACAAACAGAATTTTCAAAAGTTGTAAACATCTCTCGATCATTATCGCTATCTCCAAATATTAATATTTCGTTTGGAGAAATATTTAAAAGTTTCCCTAATTGTAATAGTCCACTCGCTTTAGTATCATTTGAATTTCCAATTTCTACATAATTTATTGTTTTAGCAATTATTTTTTCGTTAAGCTTTTTATTATATTCAGTTATGTGCAATCCGTATTTTTTTAGTATTTGTCGTAAGTTATCAATATGTTCTTCTAAACTTTGCTCTGATACAATTACGATTTTTGTTATTTCCTCACTTTTTATATACTCTTTTAAATTTGATATTAAGTAACAAGCACTTTTTAAATCGTCGGGATATTTCTCATTTAATAAATGATGCTTTAAATTAAAATATTTCATTTCATCTGATACTTCACAAAACTCTTGATTCAAGTGTATGTACAAATTATTTTTCTTGCAATAGTTATATATTTCTAAAACTGCTTTGGTTGGAAGTATGGATTTTTTTAGAGAATTCAATTTGGATAAATCTAATATGTGGCTTCCATTACTAAATACTCCATAATCGCATCCTACTAATTTGCTAATATATTTTGTAGATGAATATTCTCTTGCAGTGGTTAATACTATTTTTATTCCTTTATTTTTTGCTATTTTTATACTTTCTAAATTTTCTTTAGATATTGTATTGTCATCACTTAATAAAGTCCCTCCAATATCTAAAGCTATCATCAATATTTTTTGAATATTTACCACCTCCACGCAATTTAATTATATCACTTAATAATTAAAATATATTTATATATTTCTTATGGGTGCATAAAATTCATTTATGCGTCGAGTATATAAAAAGAATTATTTTTTTATATAATTCTTTATGAAATATTTTGATATGTTTGTTAAATAATTTTCTATATATACAAGATTAAGTTCAAGTTTTGGTAGAGAATATTTTGTTTTTAATTCTATTAATTCATTATTTTCTAATTCATTTTTTACTGATCTTTTAACAACATACCCAGTACCTATATTTTTTTTAACTGATGATATAATCAAATCAGTAGTTTCAACTTCTAACACAACATTTAATTTAATATTATATTTTGCCAATTCTTTTTCAAGATTTTTTCTTATAGAGCTTCTTTTATAAGGCATTATATATTTTTGGTTTTCAAGATTTTTTTGTTTATTATATTCTGTCGTAATAAAGCAAGTATCAAATTGCGCTAGAGGTAATATAGTAATTTCTTTGTTTACTATATTAATCGGCGCACTATCTATAACAAAATCTATATTATGGGCTTCTAAACCTTTAAGCAATTCAGTTGTTGTTCCATTAACGATTCTAAAAAATACATTTGGATGTTTTTTTCTATATGCCTCTATGTATTCTAATAAATAAAACGAAGCAATATGTGCTGGGGCACCTATAACTATCGAACCAAAATCCATATTACTATTTTGTTTGATAATCTTTTCTCCGGCAGTTAAATAATTATAAGATTTTTCTATATAATAATATAACCCGAGTTTGACAGATGAAAAATTACAAAAAGCTTAATTTTTATCGAAATTAGGCTTTTCTTTTGACATGACTTATG
>CANQIK010000032.1 GCA_947624085.1 uncultured Bacilli bacterium | reverse complement strand
AAAAAAAAAAAAAAAAAACAAGATTATTCCTAATCTTGTGTCAGATTGTTGACAAAGTGGTATGTTTAAAATGAACATATCGCTTTTTGATTGAAAAAATTTTGAAAATTTGAAAAAAAGACTAAAAAACCGGTTTTATTTACTTTATTTTCATTATTTTTAGCTTTTTTACTTCTCCATAATGCCATTTTTTTCAAATTATGGCATGCGAATATTAGGGTCGAATATTGGTCGTTTTTCTGTAACCCTCTATATCTTGTGTATCTAAGTCCCATTTGTTCTTTACAATCTCCAAATGTTCTTTCTACTGTTTCTTTTCTTAATGGATAATTGTCTTTCCAATTTTTGGTATACCTATTTTCGTTCATTTGTTCTTTATATTCTTCCCATATATGTCTTGTTACTACTTTTTGATTATTTTTACTTTTGGTACATTGTTCTTTTAAAGGACATCCTTTACATTTTTCAGGGTTTGATTTATATAACTTATATCCTTTTTTATCTGTTGTACTATATTCTAATGTCTCATTATTAGGACATATATAACAATCATAATATTCATCATATACATATTCGCTTTTTTTAAATAATCCTTTTCCTGTCATCGGTCTTTTATACGGCATTAATGGTGTATGATTATTTAATATTATTTCTCGACATATCGCGGGAGTCGCATATGCTGCATCTAAACAGACATTTTTAATTTTTTCTTTAAATTTTCTATTTAATACTGCATATGCTTCAAAGAATGAAACACTATCATGAATATTTCCTGGTATTGTTGTCTTTGATATTACAAATCCATTTTTATCTGTGAATATATGATGTGAATATGCAAAACATTTTTCTTTTTCTCCTTTATGAAAACATCCGCTTTCTGGATCTGTTAAGCTTTCTTTTATATGTTTAATTTCAACATTTTCTATTATTTCTCCTGTTTCTTCATTAAACATTATTTCTGTTCTTTCTAATTCTTTTATTGGCTTTTTCCCATGCGATATTCTATCTTCATTTATTTCTTTTAACATTTTATCTTCATATACTTTTTTGACTATTTTTACTTCTACATCTTTATGTTTATTTTTATTTGCATTTGCTTTTTGATGTGTACTATCTCCAAAGACACTTTCCATATCTATAAATTTATATTCTATTGCTTGATTTAATATTTTTTCAAATATTTTATTAAATACATTGCTATCTTTATATCTTCTTATATAATTTTTACTCCATGTTGAATAATTTGGTATTTCATCATACATACTCAACCCTAAAAACCATCTATAGGCAATATTAACTTTGCATTCTTCACATGTCTTTCTCATACTATTTATTCCAAATATTATATTTATAAATATTAATTTAAAAAGTACCATTGGGGCAACACTTGGCTTTCCTATTTCACTGTATAAATTTTTTACTAAATCTTCTATAAAAGTGAAATCTATACAACTATCGAGCTTTCTTACTAAATGTTCCTTTGGTACTAATTGTTCTAATGTACTTAGTATTATACAATCATTTTTATATCTTTGTCTGGTCATTGCCATTTTTATCACTTACTCCTTATTGTACCTATATTTATTATAACATTTTTCCATTAAAAAAGTAAGGTTTGTAAGCTTATATTTTAGGTACAATAAGCAACCTTACATTTCTAGTATAATACTTTTTTGCAAAAATAAAAAGACCATTGACATAATTTCTTTTGTCAACAGTCTGAAACAAGATTATTCCTAATCTTGTGTGTCAATTGACGTGAAATAGCTTAATATCTTGAATAGTAAGCTTGACCAAATTTTGGCATAAATGGTGGTTCAATACTCATTGAAACAAACGTGTTGAAATCAGAGTAACAACCATCACATTTACCTCCTAAATAATAGCCATTTGCAACCGCAAAGTGTAAGTGCCAACCAGTAGAACAGGTATCCCAGCCACCATTTTGTCTTAAAGTAGCTCCCCCACCACCTACAGTACCTACTATAGTATCTTGTGTTACCATGTCTCCTACATTAACATTAACAGAGAATAAGTGCGCATAATGAACGGTATATTTTTGGCCTTGAACTATGGAGTGAACAAAAACTTGATTACCACCACATGAAGAACGATATATAATAGCCGCTACAGTACCATTTGACGCAGAATACACTGGTGCTTGAGCTCCTGCATTAGCAACATCTACCCCTGGATGGAAATCGGAATAAGGAGCCCCATTTAAAATAAATGAACGCCAACCAAATCCAGAAGAAATATACCCTTGCGTTGTAGGTTTTAGCCAACTATCAGTAGCTTTAATTCTTACACATTCATCTAAATCTTGGTCTAACTCACAGCCCATTTTTTCATAAAAATCAACTCTTTGTTTTAAAGCATTAATTTCATCATCAATGCTTAAAGTTACTTCAACTAAAGAAGACAAATTATTTTGTAAACTTTTAACATTTTCTTGAAATACTGCTATTTTAGCATTTAATTCTTCTTGCTTTTTAGCTAAATCAACTTGCATTTGTTCATTTTCAAGAATAAGTTCTTCAAGCCCATGAAGTTGTTTTTCATTATAATCAAGAACTTGGGATATAGCTTCTCCCCGCATAATCAAATCCGTAACAGTAGTTGCAGAACCTACATAATTTGTTAATGAATTATCATCCATTGTTATTTCATAAAACACTAACAACTTACTTGTTTGGTCTTTTAAAGAATCAATCTTTTGATTAGAATCTTCAATTTTCTCTTTAGCTAAAGCAATATCTGTTTCAGCTTGTTCAACTTCTTGATGGGCAGTTGTAATAGCCGCATTAGTAGAATTAATCTCACTTTGGGTTTGATTTTTTTCCGCTTCATTAGCAGCCTTTTTATTAACTAATCCTTGTAATTCATTTTTTAAATCTCGTAAAGTATTATCAGCATAAACATTACGAAGTCCCCAGAAACTTAATGATACTATTAAGATAATTTTAATTAATTTTTTCACTATATCTTTAAGTACCTCCTTACGGAATGACCACTACTTAACATACCTACTAGAGCACCAATTATTACAAGAACTCCAGATACATAGAAGACAAAATTATATGGTTTAATTAATTTAAGTAGTTCAGTAAATATATGACCATTCATAGCATTATTTAATATTACGTAACCATATATTGTAATACATACAGGGATAATAGAACCAATAATACCAATGATTAAGCCCTCGAAAATAAATGGTAATTTGATAGCTGTATTACTTGCTCCTACTAAACGCATAATCTCAATCTCACTTCTTCTTGAGAAAATAGTTAATTTAATAGTATTACCTATTAAGAAAATAGTTACTAAAAGCATTGCTATAACTATACCTATCGTTACTTTTTCCACTACATCAAATACATTTACAACTTCTTCAACCGTTTGTTCCCCATATTTAACTGTTTCAACATTAGGAAGACCTTTTAAACTATCAGCCGTCTTACTCATGTCTTCAATTTTATCTACATAAACGATAAAAGAACTAAGAAGAGGATTAACATCTAAATAATCTAGTAAAGTTTTAAATAGTTCATCATACTCTTCCATTGCTTGTTTTTGACTTTCTTTACTTACATATTCAATTTCGCGAACATTTTTAGTATTCTTAATTTCCGCTTCAAGATTATCTTTATCTTCATCAGTAGCTTCGCCTTTCATATAAACTACAATATGCATTTCATCTTCAATTGTTTTAGTAGCTTCTTTAATATTACAGGCTACAATAATAGCGACCGACATTATAATTAAAGTAATAGTTACGCAAAGGATACTAGCCATTGATAAAGAAAAGTTTCTTATGACACTTTTGAAAGCGTCTCTAATGCTTCTTCCAAATATTCTAATTGCTTTCACTAGACTTATAACTTCCTTTCTCGTAATCGCCTACCAACATACCATTATTGATGACTAAAACTCTTTTTTTCATCCGGTCTACTATTTCTCTATCATGAGTAGCCATAATAACAGTTGTTCCCAAATCCTTATTAATAGAGGAAATAACTTCCATTATTTCTTTACTTGTTTTAGGGTCAAGATTTCCTGTAGGTTCATCACAAATAAGTAATTTAGGAGAATTAACAATTGCTCTAGCTATACATACTCTTTGTTGTTCTCCTCCCGATAATTCATCAGGAAAACTTCTTACTTTATCTTTTAAGCCAACTCTTTCCAAAGCATTTAATACTTTGGGTCTAATATCTTTGTCTTTCATTCCCACACACTCTAAAGCATAAGCAACATTTTCATATGCAGTAAGTTGAGGAAGTAGTTTAAAATCTTGAAATACAACTCCTACTTTTCTTCTAAATTTAAATACTTTTCTATTTTTTAAAGCCCCGACATTAACTCCACCAACCATAACGGTTCCTTTAGTAGGCTTTTCTTCTCGATATAGCATTTTAACAAAAGTTGATTTACCACTTGCGGTAAGGCCAATAACAAAAACAAATTCGCCTTTATTTATGGCAACGGAAACATCAGCACAGGCTGTAATACCATTGCTGTAAGTTTTCGTTACATCTTTAAACTCTATAAACTTCACTACTTTTAGACCTCCATTATAGAATTCATTATATCATAAAAAGGCCTATAAGAAAACTGCTATTATGTGAAAATTAGGTAAAAAAGAAATCCCTTTCTATAACTTTAAAAGGGATTTTGCTATCATTATACCAAAGATAATTAAGACAAGTACAATAAATAAGTAAGCCATTATTTTATAGATAAGCATTCTTTTCGGAGGCTTTAAAATAGATTCAGCTTCTTCAACATGAGAACCTGATAAATCGGCCATTATAGCTTGGGTATCTTTTCTAAATTCATTATTATTCATTACTCACCTACAAAAAAGGAATGTTACTTTTTCGCATACCACCTTTAACTTCATAACAGTCATTTATGACAAAAAAGGCCTCAGGGTCAATATCTAAAATGCGGTTTTTAAGCCGATAATAACTCCGGGTACTAACAGCAACCATAATTAATTCACCATGTCTTTTTAAAAATGAAGAATTAGTGCTTAATATTGTAAAACCTGATTCAAATTCTTTATTAATCATATTTTTAATTTCTTTAGCTTTAACAGTTCTAATAAAGAATACTTTACTATTAGAAATACCTACTAAAAGTTTGTTGATAAGAATATTACTTATTATTAAAATGATAATGGCATAAACAAAAGAAGTCCAACCAAAGACAAAGCCACTTAAAAATACAATAATTGCACTATATAAGGCATTCGCGGACGCTGTAGGTATTTTTAAATATTTACTTATAAGTTGCATTAAAATATCGCCACCACCTGTTGAAAAGCCAGATTTATAAATCATTCCATTAGAAATACCATAAGCTAACGAAGCTAAAATAACAATTAATAAATGCTCATCAATAGTTACATAGCGATTAATAAAATCGGCTATCGGAGCTGTAGTAGATACCATAATAGGGTATAATATAGAACCTACTACCGCATTTGAAGTAGATTCTTTACCCAGTAATACATAACTAATTATTAAGAAAGCTATGGATGATAGCCATATAAATAAAGTTGAAGAAAAGCCTACACTTTTTTCTAGTAAAAGACCTATTCCACTCATGCTACCTACGATTAAATTATAGGGTTTAAAAAATAGATTAAAAGTTAAGCCAAGGAAAAAAGTTCCTAAAACAAAGGTCAACCCGCGAATTATAGTTTTTGCTAGTTCTTGCTTACTCACACCCATCTCTCCTACTTTAATAAGTATATATTATTTGGACTAATTAATCAATTTATTTTTACTAAATCATATAATAAAGCAAGAGGTGTAATATGAACGGAAATTTTTATCAAAATCCTACTTTCCCCGGCAATCAAATGAATAATAATTATACAACTCCCCCGGGAAATATTAGTTCCGTAAGTGAACAAGAAGATTACAATGAACAAAGTTATATTGAAAATATTTTAAGACTTAATAAAGGTAGAAAAGTTAAAGCATATGTTTCTTTTCCTGACAGTACGGAATGGAAAAATAGTATCTTCACAGGATTAATAGAAGAAGCTGGTAAAGACCATTTAATAATTAAAGATACCCTAAATGGTAATTGGTATCTTATAAGAATTTTATATCTTGACTATGTTGAATTTATGGAACCTATTAATTATAATCATTTATATTCTGAAAAGACATTTTAAAAATATAAAGCAAAATGTCTTTTTTCTTGACCTAGGTTTGTCCAAGGGCCATGCCCAGGATATACTGTTATATCATCAGGATAAGTTTTAATATTTGCTAAAGAATCGAGCATTTCTAAAGGATTAGATTCCGGAAAATCTGTTCTACCTATACCGTCTTTAAAAATAAAATCTCCACTAAATAAAGCCTTTTCTTTGGCAAAGTAAAAAGATATTGAATCTTTACTATGCCCAGGCGTTTTAATAACACGATATCCAAAAGTATTTTTAAATTCATTATGTTTTAAATGATAATATTTTTCCAACTCTTTTAAAGCCCCTATATGGTCAAAGTGATGATGAGTTACAAGGATTTCTAAAACTTCATAACCTTTACACGCATTAATAATTTGTTCAGGGTTAGAACTAGGGTCAATAATAATTACTTGATTATCTTGTTTTAGAAGATAGCAATTATTTTCTAAGGGAGGCAATACCAAAGTTTCTATTTTCATTCATACCACCTTTACTATATAATAGCCTAATATTCTTGTTTTTAAAAGTATTTTAGGCTTATAATAACAATAAGAGGAGTTGAATAGCTTGAAAAAAAATAGTTTTATGGAAGGAGCTATGATTGCCACTATTGCAATTATCATCTCTAAACTTTTAGGAGCTTTATATGTAATCCCCTTTTATCGTATTATTGGGGAGCAAGGCGGAGCTTTATATGGCTATGCTTATAATATCTATAATATCTTTTTAATTATATCTTCAGCCGGAATTCCTCTTGCAATTAGTAAACTAACTAGTGAGTATGAAGCTAAAAATGAACAGAAGAAAAAAACTGCTATGTTTAATTTGGCTAAACATATTATTTTTATCTTTTCGCTATTATCTTTTTTAATTTGCTTTATTGGGGCTAGACCAATTGCTATGTTAATTCTTGGCAATCTCCAAGGAGGCAATACAATAAATGATGTTGTATTTGCTATTCGCTGTGTTTCAATTGCTTTATTAATTGTGCCTCTTTTAAGTGTTTCAAGAGGTTATTTACAAGGTCATAAATACATAAGTTCTTCTTCTTTTTCCCAAGTAATTGAACAAATTGTCCGGATTATTATTGTCTTACTAGGTAGTTTTATTGCAGTAAAAGTCCTAAAATTACCTATTAAGTATGCGGTAGGCATTTCCGTTATGGCGGCCACTTTTGGAGCTATAGCAGGTTACATTTATTTATTTATCAAAATGCGCCATGTTGATAAAATGAGTGAAAAAGAATATGAGAAGATAAATAAAAAAGATAAGAAAGAAATCTTTAGTAAAATATTAGGTTATAGTATTCCTTTTATTATTGTAAATATTGCTAATAGTTTATATAACACTACTGATATGATATTAATGATACGTACGCTTAATAATATTGGGGGCTTTACAGCAAGTGAAATTGAAACAATATCATCGGTGTTTACTGTTTGGGGAAATAAACTTGTTACCATCGTAACCTCTATTGCTACGGGTCTTACAGTCAGCCTTATCCCCTCTATAGTATCGGCTTATGTTGCTAAAAAGCCAAAAGAAGTTAATAAATATTTTAATAAAGCTCTGCAAGTATTATTGTTTATTATTGTACCTATTACGATATTTATCAGTATCTTTGCCAGTGAAGTATGGAATATTTTCTATACACCTAATACTCATGGAGCAATTATTTTTAAATATTTAATTATTGTAGCTATTTTAGATAGTGCTTATTTAATTATATGTTCTACGCTTCAAGGCTTATATAAAACTAAATTAATATATGCTTCTGTTTTGTTAGGTTTAATGCTTAATCTTCTTCTCGATGTACCACTTATGCATTTATTTAATTATCTTGGTATCTATCCTTATTATGGAGCTATAACTGCAACAATAATAGGTTATGTTGTATCTTTAGGCATTCCTCTTGTTGTGCTTCATAAAAAAGAAAAGCTTGAATATATTGAAACTTGCAAAAAATTACCTCGGCTATTTATTTCCATTTTAGTTTTTATTTCTATTTGTCTTTTATATAAATCTTTTGTACCAAGCTTTAATAATAGCTTTATCTTAAACTGCATTTATCTAGGAATAATAGGTATAATAAGTGTTGGTATATATGTATTAATTAATTATAAATTATTAAAAGAGTTATTATTTACAAAAGATAAATAAAAGGTTTTGCAAAAGCTTATATAATAATATATAATTATAAAAGGTGATAACAATATGGGACCATTTCTAATTGGGTTCTTTATGCTAGTTACAATAGTTGGAATTTGTTTAATTCTATACTTTACAGCTTACAATAGGTTATCAGTTATCAAAATTAAAATGGATAACTCTAATAACATTATTGCCGACAACTTAGCTAAAAAACAAGAAATCATGGAAAAGCTATATGAGAAAATCAAAAGTGTAGTTACAAGTAAAGATTATTTGAAAGAATTTAATAATCTTAAAAACAAAAATTTAAATAATTATGAACTTGATAAAGAACTAAATGAATACTTACAAATTATGATTAATATTAAAGAAGATAATAAGAAATTAAATACCAAAGCTTTTAATAAAAGTATTACCGAAATAAAACAAATCGACCAAATCATAAGAGCAAATAAAGTTTTTTTTAACAAAAATAATAATGATTTATTCAAGCAAATGAAAGGTTATACAAAAATAGTCGCTAAGATAGCTAAAATAAGTGTTAAAAATTCATACGAAATAAAAGAACCTATCGATAATTCTCTATAAAGACCAATCAATAGGTTCTTTTTTATTTTTAATTAAAAAATTATTAGCTTTAGAAAAAGGTTTACTACCAAAAAAACCATAGTTTGCCGAAAAAGGACTAGGATGAGCAGACTCAATAACTAAGTGTTTAGGATTAGTAATATATTTTTTCTTACTTTTGGCAAAATTACCCCATAAAATAAATACGATAGGATCTTCTCTTGTGTTAAGTAGTCTAATGACATAATCGGTAAATAATTGCCAACCTAGTTTGCTATGTGAAGCAGGTTTATCCTTTTCAACGGTTAAAACACTATTTAAAAGTAAAACGCCTTGCTTTGCCCAGCCCGTTAAATCGCCCTCTTTTTTAGGAGGAATACCTAAATCATTTTCTAATTCCTTATAAATATTTTGCAGTGATGGCGGTATCTTTACGCCTTTTTGCACACTAAAAGAAAGGCCGTGAGCTTCCCCCTCTCCATGATAAGGATCTTGACCCATAATAACAACTTTAACATTATTATAATCTGTTAATTTTAAAGCATTAAAAATATTCTCTTTAGGAGGATATACTGTTTTCGTATCATATAATGATAAAACATAATTATAAAACTTATTAAAGTTCTTGCTATTCCATATTACTTTTAACGCATTATCCCAATTATTACCTATCATATTTTACTTCTTGCCTCTTTATTTCTTAAATATAAACAAATATAACACAAAATAACTTGAACTATAACAAATGCTAAAGCAAAGCCAAATATATATTTTATACCATGTACTATTCCTATGCCACATAAGAAGACACCAATTGCTCTACCCGCATAAGAAGTCATATCTTTTAAATTGCAAAAAGCAAATTGAAATTTCTCCTCGTGACGATTAATATAAGGGGCGTCAATAATATGCGTATAACATTCGGCAGTAAAGGCTGGATATATTATAGCGATAACATATAAAATGTTATTATTAAAAATTAAGGCTAGTAAATATACTATTACTCTACCTAAAATTTTAATGCTAATATTAACATAATCATTTTTAAAGGTTAGTTTCCAAAGAACAATAAAGCCAAATACCGAAGCTGATATACCAAGCACTAAAAATACCATTGAAGCTACTTTTGATGTTACGCCATATAAATTAACTAATAAAGTGATTTGCATACCTAGAATACAACGATATGAGATTTGCCCTACTAAAGATGATACTAAATATAAAATTGATATTTTATCTTTCTTTAAATTGCTTAATAATTTAAATAATAAATTCTTTTCATTACGCGAATCTTTTTCATAATATTTATTAACATCTGTAGATAAAATAATAAAAAATGATAGTAAAGAAAAGATAGCTCCTATTAAAACGTAAACATTATTATTAATGACAAAGCCTCCGACTATGTGCCCTAAAAGTAGTGCCGAAAGAGCTACACCTAAATAATACATAAAACTATAGGTTAAACCTTTAGCAGCGTAAATCTTATCACTTTTATTTATTAAACTTATCATAGGATATATACAAGCATATATCTCTGTATCAAGAGCATATTCAAGCATTACGATAAATTTAATTAAGACATTAAAACCCGAATTATTTAATAAAAATAAACTTATAATACATAAAGTTTTTAGAAATAAGAAAATACAAGTAAATTTCTTGATTTTATTTTCTCTAATAATATTACTGCATAAGAAAATCGTTGAACAAGTTATAAGAGCACATAAACTATAAATAATACTTATCGTACTTACTGATAAGCCATTTTCTGCTAACCAAATTTCTTGAAAATTATAGAATATTCCTCCTGCTAAAGAAAAGAATATTAATGCTAAAAATAACTTACGAATTTCTTTATTTTTCATATTTCACCTATTTATGATAACTTTCATTATTATTAATTTTAAATGCTCGATAGATTTGTTCTAATAACACAAGTCTAAATAATCCATGGGGCATGGTAATTAAACCAAAACTAATTCTTTGGTCAACCTTATTTTTAATAATATCGGTTACACCATTTGAACCACCAATTATTATATTAATATTACCATATTTCATTAGCTTTTGGGAAGTAAGATGAGCAATATCAACACTTGAAAGTTGTTCAGCATTTATATCCATCAAAATATTATATCCCTCTTTATCAAGATATTTAAGTATTTGCTTTTCTTCTTTTAAAATATCTACATCATCTTTAAGTTCAATTATCTCTATCCTATGATATTTATTAATTCTTTTTAAGTAATCTTTAATTCCTTCTTCAAGATATTTTTCTTTTATTTTACCTAAAGCAATAATTCTAATCATATTTTAATGACCTCACCATGGCAGTTAGGCTTACAACAAGCTATTTTCTTAATATTAGATAAATCATTATCCCTTAAAGAGTTTTTAACAGTTGCTAAGGCTACTTCTTCTGTATTATTTTTCTCACTTAAATGCATAAGCATTATATAATTAGTATTATCACTAATTAATTTAGATAAATACATACCTGTAAATTTATTTGATAAGTGACCTAAGTCAGAGAGAATTCTTTTTTGTAAATAAATAGGATATGGTCCATGCGTTAACATTTCGATATCATGATTACATTCAATATAATAAGCTGTTTTACCTTTTAATGAATTAAAATATTTACCATTTAAATAGCCAGTGTCAGTTATATAAACTAAAGATGAACCGTTTTCCTCGATGACAAAAGCTCGGGTATCCCCCGCATCATGCGACATTTTAAAACTTTTAATATTAAGTCCCTCGATAACAGGATTATCATCATACACTAAAACGTGTTCAATTTTATCAATGTTATTTAATTGTTGATACATTTGGCGAGATACTACTAAAGTTGCTTTATGATTTTTTAAAAAAACATTTAAAGCTGATACGTGATCATCATGCGTGTGAGTCAAAAAGACAAAGTCAATATCTTCATAATCAACACCAATAGAGGCTAGTTGATCTACAAGATATTTTTTAGTTTTACCTAAATCTATTAATATTTGATAATTATTAGTCTTAATATAGGTACTATTACCGGATGATCCACTTGCTAAATTACATATTTCCATAATTAACTCCAAAGAAATAAAGGATTAAAAGTACCACCTGTTTGCCAAGGAACGCCATTAAATGTACCAAAATGTAAATGGCACCCTTGCGCATTACCAGTAGCCCCCATACGACCAATTTGTTGACCTCTTTGAACTTGTTGGCCTTCGAATACTAATCTTGAACCTTCCATCATATGGGCATATTCAGTATAATAACCATTTTCATGACCAATTATTATACATTCGCCTCCGCCTCGACAAGCACTAGGTTCCCAACCAGATTGATAAACGGTACCTGACTCAGCAGCATATATAGGTGAGCCACAACCTGTACCAGAAATATCAATACCATCATGGAAAGTACCCCAACGGTAATCATATGTTGAAGTTATAATATAAGGCGTATTAGTAGGCCATTGCCATTTAGTTCCTGTATCAACATATGTGCCCGTTCCTGGACCATAATTAGGTCCTGTAGATTGAGGTCGACCTTTAATTGTTACTTGATTTACCTTTTTAGTTAGTTCTTCACTAGCAATAATACGAGCACCTGCTAAAGTTTCACCATTAACAACCCGATATTTAGTCGTAACTCTTGTAACCCCATTAACACCTGCCGTAGTAATAACTTCATAAGATGAATCTTTAGTGTAATCGTATTCTATTTCTTCATCAAAAGGATCTTTTTGATCCGCAACTTCATTAACATCATAGCCATAAGATAAAATAGGTTTAATAAGAGTAATATTAACTTTATCGCCTATAGCTAATATACTATCTTCGGATTTATATTCAGGATTTGCTACTAAAAATTCTTTTGGGTTAAGTTTATTCTCATTAGATATAGAGGCTATTGTATCGCCTGATTTAACCGTATAACTTTTAATTTCCGCATTATCCCCAAATAATAAATATTGACTTAAATCTTTGGCATCAGTAAATATTTTTTCATCTACACCAATATAAGCTTTTTGAATACTAATTGTTTCATCAAAAAACATGGCTTCAATTATTTTACCAGTTGTTTCAATTTCTGGTTGATTATTTTCCATATAGGCATTATATTCATCTTCATCAATAAAAGCCATAATAAAAGTATTGATTGCTTCATCAAAAATATCTTTATCTAATACTTTAATTGTTATATTTTTATCTTCACTATTTTTAATATTAATATCATAGCCCTCGATCGTAAAGGCACTAAGTTCAGATAAAGTATTATACACTTTTTCAACCGGTTCAACAGTAGCCGTATAAGAGTTAGTTTTAACAATTTGAAAATCACTTGGCGGATAAACATTTTTAACATTAAATTCTTTTTTTATGTCTTTTTGTTTATTATTTATCATATCATAAAGTTCATTATCATCAGAGACAAAGCCAATAACTTTTCCTCCTAAATAAATTTCATAAACTTCATCAGCGCCAATAATCAATTTATTAGTCACATAATTAACAGCAAATAAGCCAAGTACTAGTATACACCAAAGGGTACATATTATGATTTCTTTTACCTTCATTTTATTCATCCTTATTTATTTCTTTTAATACACTTTTAAATGAACCGATATTAAGTTCAAACATTAAATCAATTGTGCCAAGACTGCCTTTTCTATGTTTAGCAATTACAAGCTCAGCAGGAACTATCGTCTCTCTTTGATCTTTTTTAGGTTCATAATAATCTTTACGATTAATAAATAATACCATATCGGCATCTTGCTCAAGAGAACCAGATTCCCGAAGATCGGATAAAATTGGTTGATTACTTTCTCTTTTTTCCGCGGTTCTAGAAAGTTGAGATAAAGCAAGGACCGGAACATTTAACTCTAAAGCCATCATTTTTAAAGAACGAGAAATATCAGATACCTCAACTTGTCTTGATTCCGTTTTTTTATCCCCAGAATTAACAAGTTGCAAGTAATCGATTATAACAAGCCCTAAACCTTGCTCAGATGAAGAAAGTCTACGACATTTAGCTCTTATTTCAGATATTGTAGCAGCACTATCAGCCTCAATATAAATATTAGTTTTAGCAAGACGGTCCATAGCTTCATTATATCTTTGCCAATCTCTTTCTTGCATATTACCGGTTTGTAATTTATATGATTCAACTCTACCTATTGAAGATATCATTCTGTTTACTAGCATATCGGCACTCATTTCAAGATTAAATACAGCAATAGCTTTTTTCGTGGTCATTGCAGCATAAGTTGCCATATTAAGAGCCAAGGCAGTTTTTCCCATTCCCGGACGAGCCGCAAGGATAATCATTTCTCCTCCTTGGAAACCAGTCGTAATTTTATCTAAATCATAAAAACCTGTTTCAAGACCTGTTACAAGTCTTTTATTCTTGGCTAATACTTCTAGTTTATCATGAGCCACTTTAAGGGCTTCTTGAATTGATAATAAATCTCCTGTTCTTCTATTTCTAACCGCAAAAAGGATTTTTCTTTCAGCACTTTCTTGCAAAGTAGCAACATCATTATCTTCATACGCGTCTTTAATTATATCTTCTGAGGTATCAATTAATACTCTTCTAGTATAGCTATCAAGTAACATTTGAATATAATAATCAATATTAGCACAAGTTACAACCGAATCAATTATATCTGAAATATGTTCAAGTTTAACAATTGATAAAGTCTTATTTTTATCAAGTTCATTTTTAATGGTGGTAACATCAATAGGAGTTTTATTTTCATATAAAGATTTTATGGCATTAAAAACATATCTGTTACGTTCATCATAAAACATTTCCTCTGTAACAGATTCACAAATTTTAGAAACCATATCTGGGGATATAAAAGCTACTCCCAAAACAGACATTTCAGCTTCAAGATTGCTAGGTTTTACTCTTGCCATAAATCTCCTATTTAACTAAGCTAATATTTATATTAAATTCAACTCTTTTATGTAATTTTAAAGTTACCGTATGAGTACCTAAAGTATCAATTTCATGGTCAATGATAATGTTTTTCTTATCAATTTTATAGCCCATTTTACTTAATTCATCACTAATTTGTTTAGTAGATATTTTACCAAAAACTTTATCTTGAGCCCCTGTCTTGACTTGAAATTTAATAGTTTTATTGGCTAGTTTAGCTTTAATTTCATTTAATGAGGCTACTAAAGCATCTTCATTATCTTGGCGAATTTTAATTTGGGCGTCTAAAACTTTTTTGCTTCCCTCGGTATAAGCAACCGCTAATTTATTTTTTATTAAATAATTATTAGCATACCCGTTCGAAACATCTATGATATCGTCTTTCTTGCCTTGTCCTTTAACATCGGCTAGTAAAATAACTTTCATATAAGCCTCCTTAAATTGGTATTATTATAACACGGATAGAGTTAAATATAAAGTTTAAAAAAGACAATGTTATTTAAAATTGAAAGTGCCCATAAATACTTGTCATGGGAAACAAGTCATTAAATTATATGACTACAAATTTTT
>CANQIK010000031.1 GCA_947624085.1 uncultured Bacilli bacterium | reverse complement strand
TAAAACATCACAAAGCCTTATAAATACTGGGCAAAATGATGTTTTTTTATTGTTTTAACTGTCAAACTCGGGTTATATCACAAGTTGAAAATATTTCCTAACGAAAACGATAATTTATTGCTACATAGCATATATTTATTAAAGAATTAGCTACATAGGCAATTGACATATGTTAAAAATATGGATATAATATGTTTGCAAATTAATGGCAGTGTTACTAGGCTTAGTAATGTGTTTGATGAAATAAATAAAGTAATGGATGCCACCATGAAATTAGTTCAAACTCCCTATTATGACCTTTTAACATTTACTTTAAATTGTAATATTTTAGAAAGGAGATTTTTATATGGCAAGATACACTGGACCTAGCTATAAAAAGTCTAGAAGATATGGTTTTTCAACATTAGAAACCGGTAAAGAACTAAGCAAAAGACCTTATACTCCTGGAGCTCATGGCAAAGATCGTAAAAGAAAACTAAGTGAATATGGTATTCAATTACAAGAAAAGCAAAAAGCTAGATTTATGTATGGTTTAACTGAAAAACAATTTAAAAAAGTATTTGAAAAGGCCTCTAAGATGAAAGGTATAGCCGGCGATAATATGTTTATTTTACTAGAAAGTAGAATCGATAACTTAGTATATCGGATGGGTATGGCTAGAACAAGAAGAAGTGCTAGACAAATTGTTAATCATGGACATATTTTAGTTAATGGTAAGAAAGTTAATATCCCATCTTATACTTGTAAGCCTGGCGATATTATAACTGTTAAAGAAAATAGTAAAAACCACCCTGCTATTCTAGATGCTGTTGAACTTAAATTAAGTACACCAGCTTATGTAGAATTTGACGCTAAGAACTTAGCAGGTAAATATGTAAGAGTTCCTGATCGTTCAGAACTTAACCCAGATATTAACGAACAACTTATTGTTGAATACTATAACAGATAGTAACAAAAAAATAGTAGAAAAATTAATCTACTATTTTTTATTTCAAAATATTTCGTGGCTCAATACTCTTCTTATATTCAGTAAATGCTTCCTCATTAGGGAAAAGCGCTATCGAAGTATCGCGTCCCTGAAGAAAAACATCACTATTCGGAGCAAACTGACTAGGTAGTAATATTCTTTTCTTACTATCCACTTTAGATGTTTTAATTGATATTGAAAATATATAATTTAAATCTTTAAGTATTTCTTGCCGTTCAGTGTCTGCCAAGCGATAAAAGCGACTCTTCATTTTTTGAAGCAATTCATTTACTCTTTTTAATAAAAACAATTGATAATACTGAGACGTCTCAGTTATTAAAACTTCCTCGCCTATTTCAGGATTACTTTCACTTGGCAAAAAAATTCTACCTTTACTATCAAGTTTACAAGTTTTTTGGAAAAACATATTATCAAACACAATAATCCCCCTTACAAAAACAAGCATTATTCTACTAAAATTATGCTTGTTTGTCAAATTAAGCTTCTTCGCTTTTATTTTCGATAGGTTTTAAAATAATATAGCTTTCTTTATAATTAGTGATTTTGCTAACTATTTCTTTAGCTTCTTCAAGGGTAAAAGAATTAATAACGCCCTTTAAATCAGTTATTATTTTGTTATATCTAATTAAATCCATACGAATATCGGAATTAACTTCATAAGAGTCATCATAGCCTAAAATACTTGTAGCAATGATAGCTCTTTTTTTACGCATAAATTCTTGTTCAGAAATATTTAGATGTTGCATCTGTTTATCAACTTCTTTTAATACTTCTTGAGGATATGATGTTGACGCTTCAAAAATAATTACGACATGATCTTTCTCAATTGATAATGAATAATAAAAATCATCGATTAAATCATTTTGTAAAAGATAATTATGAAATTCACTTGTCGTACCAAAATTTATATTTAAAACTATATTATGAAGAATTCTTAAATTTAATGTATCCCAACCTTTATAGTTTTTCTTAGGTACTTTATAAGCTAGGAAAAGTTTTTCTTTAGTAATATTAGTATTAATACTATCACTTTCTTTTACGATATCATCAGGTTCTTTTTTGGTAATCATTTTAGGTTTAACATATTTAGAATACTCTTTATCAGCAAAGAAAGTCTCGACTATTTTTTCTATTTCAAAAGGGTTTATTTTTCCTGTTACTACTAAAAACATATTTTCAGGATGATAAAAGTTATCGAAAACAGCTTCTACATCATCAATAGTAATATTTTTAACATCTTTTTCAAGGCCCGTTACAAGATTTCGCTTTTTATTATATTTATATAAATTTTGTAAAAGATTTTGATAACCAACATTATAAGGATTATCTAAACTCATTTTACATTCCTCGACAATAATGCCTTTTTCTTTTTGTACTAATTCTTTTGTAAAATAAGGATTTAAAACAAAGTATAAAAGATGAGTTAAGTTAGTATCAATATTATCACTACAAGTAACTTCATAAGAAGTATGATCGTAGGTAGTATAAGCGTTAGTATAACTACCTATCGAATAGAAAAAATCATGAGCCGTTACATTTGGTTTTTCATTAAATTTAATATGTTCTAAGAAATGAGCAATACCATTAGGTAAATGATAGGTCTTTTTGCCTACTTTAAAATCCGTATCAACACTACCATAGCGCACAGTCAAGCTCATATTAATCTCTTCACTTAAATCATAGGGCCAAATATAAACTTTAAGCCCACTTTTCGAAGTAAAGGTAGATACTTTTTCATCAAGATCTTTAATTTTTATTGTTTTCATTTTCAGCCTCACTTAATAAATAAATTGTATTTTCTTTTAACTTCTTAGCAAGAGTTACTATTTCCTCTTTGGTAACGGTATCTAAAGCCTCAATCTTTTCTTCTAAATCATAATTATCAATAAAATATTTAAATTCATAATTTGCTAAAAGAGCTGAAGGATTATTACGATTAACTTTTAAAGACATGAGCATATTTTGTTTAGCATTAACTATATCTTCATCACTAAAATCACCTTTTTGCATTTCACTAACAGCCTTTTTAATTAATTTAATGGCATGATTAGCATTTTCTTTAGCCAAAGATGACTCAATACATAATAAATTATCATATTTAAAAAACATACTAGATATCCGATAACAATAACTATTTTCTTCTCTAATATAACGATATAATTTACTAGAAAGACCCCCACTACCAAGAATATAATTCATTAAATGAAAAGTTATTTCTCTTTCTTTCTTAGTAGGTTTTACAACATTATATAGCATTACTAATTGGGTTTGCAAAAATGTACTCTTCTCATCTTTTTTAATAGCCTTTTTAGGTACTTTATTAGTAATATAGTAATCTTCTTTAAAGTCATTAATTTGATGTTTCTTAACTCTATTTTTAATTGCTTTAACAATCGGTTCCATATTGGTATTACCACATATAAAGATATCTAAGCAGGTATTATTAATAAGTTCTTCATAAATAGAATAGATATTAGCATTTGTTAGTTTTTCAACTTCTTCTTTAGTTCCTAAAGTACTATCGGCACTTGGCGATGTTTTATCCATAGTTTTTAAAGCATTGTTAATAGCCATCTTTTCAGCATTTTCTTTAACACTATCAATATCAAGGAGAATATTTTTCTTAACAATATTAAAAGAGTCAATAGCAAATTCTTTATTTTTAACATTTGGTTTATAAATCATGTCAAAAAGAAAATCGACGATATCTTTAATATAATTATCTTCTTTAATATATTCATTATTAATAAAAGAAATTGTAAAGATATTATTTAAACAATTACCTACTTTATTACTATAACTATAAAAATAAGCTTTATATAACTCTTCCAGTTTAATTGCCACTTCACGGCGATTTGGATAATCTTTATTACTTTCACTTAAAAGCTCCATAATAAAAGCATATTTATACATGGTTTCTTTTTGGGCAGGTAATCTAAAAACAACTTCAATACGCGTTGTTTTGAAGCGATTAGTTTTGATAGTATGAATCCGATAACTTCTTTCGTCTATTTTATTTAATTCCACGTAGCACCTCATTAAGTATTATTTCCTAGTTTTCCTTTTTTATGTTCATTTTATGGTATTGTTCCATAAAATAATCATCTGTCATTCCTGATACATAGTCAAGAACGATTCTTTCATAAGAATTATTTTTATAATATTCTTTACTCATTTTACTTAAATAAGAAGTAAAGATGATACTTTCTTCATTTTGGTTTTTTAAATCGTTAAGAAAACCATTTACGACAGTTCTAAACATTTGCTCTAAGTCTTCTCTTTCTTGTCTAGTTAAACTTTTAATATAAATATTTTCACTATTAAATTTCTTAAGACTTTTGATAGCATTAAAAACATCATCAGATAATTTTAAATATGGACAATTAAGACTATTTTTAATGATATCACAAACTATGGTGTTAACTATTTCACTATTATTATTGCCAAGAACTTTAGTAATATCTTTAGGGATATCCGCGAAAGATATTAATCCTTTTCGAATACCATCTTCAATATCCCGCCCAATATAAGCAATAATATCACTTAATCTTACAACACAGCCTTCAATAGTCATGGGTCTTAAATAACGAGCAATATCCATATTATGATAAGAAGAATTATATTCTTCCCAGAAACTTTCTTGACTTTTTTTCTTAGGGTAATATTCATTTGATACCATTTCGCCATTGTGACACATAATGGCATCTAACACTTGTAAAGATATATCTTGACCTTTACCATAGTTTTCAACGAAAGCTAAAAGACGGACACTATTGATATTGTGCATAAAGTATCCTTCGCCTAGTTCTTGCGATATTTTATTTAAGATTCTTTCCCCTTCATGACCAAAGGGCGTATGACCTAAATCATGACCTAACGCGGCTGCCTCAATTAAATCTTCATTAAGGCCTAATGCTCTGCCAATTGTCCGAGCTATTTTGCTAACATATTGGACATGAATCATTCGCGTTTGAATATGATCATTATTCTTAAGACTAAAAACTTGAGTTTTATTCATATATCTTATATATGATAAACTATAAATTATTCGGTCAATATCTTTAAAATATGGCGTTCTAATATCATCAACTTGCTCATTTGCATATATTGCTTCCCTATCTAAAGTCGCAAACTTAGATAAAAAAGTATCATGCCTTTGCATATTTTGATAAACTTCATCATTCATAAACATTACCTCATTACTTATTTTAGCATATTAATTTTATTAAAAAAAGAAGATTAATGCAAATCTTCTTTAAAACTTAAGCTTCATTAAGAGGCGCTATTTCATCTTTTAAATCATCATCTAAAAGATTTTCTTCCAAAGTATCAGCAGCATCACTAACTAAGAATTGTTTTTGTAAAGCAATATCAATATTAGCATACTCTTTAGCTCCCGTACCCGCAGGGATTAGTTTACCAATAATAACGTTTTCTTTTAAGCCCTTTAGATAGTCATACTTACCTTTAATAGCAACATCGGTTAAGACTCTTGTTGTCTCTTGGAATGAAGCTGCAGATAAGAATGAATCAGTTTCAAGAGCAGCCTTAGTAATACCAAGCATAATAGGATTTCCTCGCGCAGGAATACCCCCACTTAATAATACTTGTTTATTACCATCCGTAAATTCTTTTAGTGAAACTGTTAAGCCTTCAACAAATTTAGTATCGCCAGGATCAACAATCTTCATCTTGTTAATCATTCTTTTAACGATAATTTCAATATGTTTATCATTAATATCAACACCTTGAAGTTTATATACACTTTGAATTTCTTTTAAGATATATTCTTGAGCTGTAAGGGGGTCAGTAACAGCAAGTAACTCTTTTGGCGCAATAACACCTTCTGTTAATTTATCACCTGCTTGAACTTCATCACCAACAGAAACCCGAAGTTTCATATTATAATTAGTAACATGATCTCTTACACCGGCTTCGTTTTCAACAGTAATTGTATACTTTAAGTTATTTTCCGTAATATTAGTTACTTTACCAGAAATTTCGGCAATCGTAGCTTTATATTTAGGGGTTCGAGCTTCAAATAATTCTTCAACTCTTGGAAGACCTTGCGTAATATCTTCAGCCGAAGCAACACCACCGGTATGGAATGTACGCATGGTAAGTTGGGTACCAGGTTCACCTACTGATTGAGCAGCCATAACACCAACTGCTTCCCCAGTTTCAACTAAATTACCTGTAGCAAGGTTACGGCCATAACATTTTTGACAAACGCCACCTTCTGATTTACAAGTAAGTGCTGAACGAATTTCTACCTTAGTAATACCCGCTTTAATAATTTTAGAGGCTATATTTTCAGTAATCATATCGCCAGCTTCCACTAAAACTTTTTTAGTTTCAGGGTCAACAACTTTTTTAGCAGCAAATCTACCTAAAATTCTTTCTTCAAGAGGTTCAATTACCGAACCGTCTTTTTCATTAATTAAGTCTTTAACAACAACACCTTGGATAGAACCACAATCATATTCTTTTACAACAATATCTTGAGCAACATCAACAAGTCTTCTTGTTAAATAACCAGAGTCAGCAGTTTTAAGGGCTGTATCGGCAGCACCTTTTCGTGAACCATGGGTTGATAAGAAGAATTCTGATACTGATAAGCCTTCCATAAATGATGAAGTAATTGGGATTTCCACTGTTTCACCATTTGGTTTAGCCATAAGTCCCCGCATACCTGCAAGTTGGGTAAAGTTAGAAATTTCACCACGGGCTCCTGAGTTCATCATCATAAATATTGGATTATGATAATCATTTAAACTAATTTGTTTAAGTTCATTTTTAACTTCATCAGTTGCATTAGCCCAGTTATTAATAACTTCTTGATATCTTTCATTTTCAGTAATAAGACCTTTTCTAAATTGTTTATTGATCTTTTCAACATTCTTATTAGCTTCATCAATAATTTCTTGTTTCTTTTCACTTGTCTTAATATCAGCATAAGAAACAGTGATACCCGCAATAGTAGAATATTTAAAACCTTGGTCTTTTAATCTATCAAGCATAATAGATGTTTCTGTAGTACGATATCTTTTAAACACTTGAGCAATTAAGCTTTTAAGTGTTGATTTAACAAATGGATTAACAACTTCCATCTTAGCAATAGCTTCCGGAATATTAGTTCCTTTTTCTAGGAAGTATTTCATTGGCGTAATACCTTCGATATTTTCTTTAGTTCCATCATTAATATATGGGAAAGTATCTGGTAATATTTCATTAAATTTTAATTTACCTACCGTTGTAACTAGATATTTATCTAATTGTTCTTCCGTAAATAATTTATGTTTAAATGAATTAACAGGTAAAGCAATTCTCGTATGAAGAGTAATTTCTCTTCTCTCATAAGCCATTAATGCTTCATTAGGATCTTTAAATACTCTACCTTCACCCTCTTCTCCTGGTTCTTCCATTGTTAGATAACAGTTACCAAGTACCATATCTTGTGATGGAGTAACAATTGGTTTACCATCTTTAGGATTTAGGATGTTATTAGCCCCAAGCATTAATAGTCTTGCTTCAGCTTTAGCCTCTTCAGAAAGAGGAACATGGACAGCCATTTGGTCACCGTCGAAGTCTGCATTAAAGGCCGCACATACTAAAGGGTGAAGTCTAATAGCTTTACCACCAATTAACTTAGGTTCAAAGGCTTGAATACCTAGTCTATGTAGAGTTGGCGCCCGGTTTAATAATACTGGATATTCAGTGATTACATCTTCAACGATATCCCAAACGCTTTCATCTCTTGCTTCAATTAATTTTTTAGCTCCCTTAATATTATGAGCTAAACCTCTTTCTACTATGCCATGAATAACATGAGGTTTAAATAGTTCAAGAGCCATTTCTTTTGGCAGACCACATTGATACATCTTAAGTGATGGACCAACAACGATAACGGAACGACCAGAATAGTCAACCCGTTTACCAAGTAAGTTTTGTCTAAATCTTCCTTGTTTACCTTTAAGCATTGAAGATAAACTCTTAAGTGGTCTATTAGATGAAGAGGTAATACTTCTTCCTCGACGACCATTATCTAAAAGGGAATCTACTGCTTCTTGAAGCATTCTCTTTTCATTTTGCACAATGATAGAAGGTGCCCCAAGTTCAAGTAATTTCTTTAAACGGTTATTACGATTAATAATTCTTCGATATAAGTCATTTAAATCAGAAGTTGCAAAACGACCACCATCAAGTTGAATCATTGGTCTAAGTTCAGGTGGAATAACCGGAAGAACTTCAAGTACCATCCATTCAGGTTTATTGCCACTTTCTAAGAAAGATACTAGACAATCAAGTCTTTTAACAAGTCTAATTCGCTTTTGACCAGTTGTATCTTCAAGTTCTTTACGAACAGCAGTAATTTCTTTTTCTAAATCAACTTGTTTTAATAAATCACGAATAGCCTCAGCACCCATACCTACTTTAAAGGTATTGCCGTACTTTTCGTATAAGTTACGATATTCTTTATCAGATAAAGTTTGTTTAGCCTCTAAAGGAGCTGTTCCCGGATCAATTACAACATAACTTACAAAGTATAAAACTTCCTCTAAATCTCTTGGTGACATATCTAGAACTAAACCCATCTTTGATGGAACACCTTTAAAGAACCAAATATGAGAACAAGGAGCCGCAAGTTCAATGTGTCCCATTCTCTCTCTTCTTACTTTAGATAGAGTAACTTCAACCCCACATCTATCACAAATAATGTTTTTATATCTTAATCTTTTGTATTTACCACAACTACATTCATAGTCTTTAGTAGGGCCAAATATCTTTTCACAGAATAGACCGTCTCTTTCAGGTTTTAAAGTACGATAGTTAATAGTTTCGGGTTTTTTTACTTCGCCATAAGACCAACTTCTTATTTTTTCCGGTGAAGCAATAGACAATCTAATTGCTTTAAAATTATTAACATCTATCATTATAATTCACCTTCTTCCCCATCTTCTAAACTATCTAAATCATCTGGAAATTCTAAATCATCAAAATCTACTTCGTCATCTTCATCTTCTTCATCTTCGTAATTATCTTCCGGTACATCTTCTGGTTCAGGAATAATATCTTTATCAGAAGTTAAATCATCTTTCGATAAATCGATTTCATCTATCCGTAGATTTTCATTATCATCATCGGTTTCTTCAACATCTTTAAATTCTAGCAGTTCATCATTATTATTAAGTATTTGAACATCTAAACCTAAAGCTTGGAATTCTTTAACAAGTACTCTAAAGCTTTCTGGAACACCTGCTTGATTAACAAGTTTACCTTTAACTAAAGCTTCATATACTTTAACCCGACCTACAATATCATCGGCTTTAACTGTTAATATTTCTTGAAGAACATGAGCAGCACCATAAGCATATAATGCCCAAACTTCCATTTCGCCAAATCTTTGGCCACCGAATTGTGCTTTACCTCCTAAAGGTTGTTGAGTAACAAGGGAATAAGGTCCGGTAGCTCTCGCGTGTAATTTATCATCAACCATGTGGTGTAGTTTAATCATGTACATAACCCCAACATTGATAGGATTATCAAATGGTTCACCCGTACGACCATCATGAAGGATTACTTTACCATCAGGAGCCATACCAGCTTCTTTCATTTCTTCACTAATATCTTCCCAAGTAGCTGAATCAAATACTGGAGTAGCATAATGAACGCCTAACTTTTTACCAGCCATACCTAAGTGAAGTTCTAGGATTTGACCGATGTTCATACGAGATGGAACTCCAAGAGGATTAAGCATGACATCAACAGGACGGCCATCTGGCATATATGGCATATCTTCTTCAGGAAGAACAAGGGAAATAACACCTTTATTGCCATGTCGGCCAGACATTTTATCACCGACTTGAATTTTTCTCTTTTGAATAATATATACTCTTATTACTTTAGAAACTCCCGGTGATAATTCATCAGAATTTTCTTTAGTATAAATTTTAACATCATGAACGATACCCTCAGCACCATGATCTACTCTTAAAGAAGTATCTCTAACTTCTCTTGTCTTTTCGCCAAAGATAGCGTGTAATAATTTTTCTTCGGAAGTAAGTTCTTGAACTCCTTTTGGAGTAACTTTACCTACTAAGATATCGCCTTCACGTACTTCTGTACCAATTCTAACAATACCGTCAGCATCTAGGTTCTTACGAGCATCATCACCAACATTAGGAATGTCTCTTGTAATTTCTTCTGGTCCAAGTTTAGTATCACGACATTCAATATCATAGTGAGCTATATGAAGTGATGTATAAGCATCATCTTTAACTAGTCTTTCATTTAATATTACAGCATCTTCATAGTTATAACCTTCAAATGTCATGAAAGCAACTGTCATATTTTTACCTAAGGCAAGTTCACCATGATCACATGAAGGACCATCGGCAATAACTTGACCAGCATGAACTTTTTCCCCAGCTTTTACTAAAGGACGATGATTAACACAAGTTGAAGCATTACTTCTTTCGAAGTTAGCTAAATAATATGTATCAGTAGAACCTGATTTAAGTTTAATTATAATCTTTTTACTATCAGCATAATCAACTACGCCATCAGCTTTAGCTAGAATACAGCTTCCACTTGAAGCAGCAGCAATATGCTCAACACCAGTACCAACAATAGGAGCTTCAGTTGTTAATAGAGGTACCGCTTGACGTTGCATATTGGCACCCATCAAAGTACGACGAGCATCATCGAATTCCAAGAATGGAATACAACTTGTTGTAACAGATACAACTTGGCTTGGAGCTACATCGACAAAGTCAACTTCTTCTCTTTTAACTCTTACATTATCACCGTTTACTCTAACGATAATTTCATCATCAACAATGCGATTATTATCATCAAGTTTTACTGTAGCCTGGGAAATATAATAATCTTGTTCTTCATCAGCAGTCATATATATTACTTCTTTTTGAACAACACCATCAACTACTTTATGATATGGTGTCATTATAAAGCCATAGTCATTAATTTTAGCATAGCCTGCTAAAGAAGTAATAAGCCCAATGTTTTGGCCTTCTGGTGATTCAATTGGACAGATACGGCCATAGTGTGATGAGTTAACGTCACGAACTTCCATACCTGCTCTTTCTCTTGAAAGGCCACCAGGTCCTAAAGATGATAATCTTCTCTTATCAGTAAGCTCCGCGATTGGGTTTACTTGATCCATGAATTTAGATAATTGGCTTGAACCAAAGAACTCTTTTAAAACGGCTGTTACAGGACGAATATTTACTAATGTTTTTGGTGTAACATTTTCAATTTCTTGCGTAGTCATTCTTTCACGAATAACTCTTTCCATTCGCGCCATACCAACTCTGAATTGGTTTTCAATAAGTTCACCAACTTGTCTTACCCGACGATTTCCTAAATGGTCGATTTCATCTTCATTACCTATATTATAATGTAAGCCTATATAGTAAGAAAGTGAAGCATAGACATCGGGAATAGTAAGTCTTTTTTCTTCAACAGATGTATCAATACCTATTAAAGTAAGTTCTTTCTTACCATCAATCTTATCATAAACTTTTATAGTTTGAATTTTCTTATAATCATCAAGTTCTTCATTAATAGTAGCGTCTTTTAAATTATAACCAGCTGCAAATACTTCTTTTAATTTAGCAAGTAAAGGTTTAGTTACAACATCACCTTTTTTAGCTACTGTTTCTTTATTAAATTTAATATCTTCTGCTAAAGTACAACCTAGTAATCTTTCGGTAATATTTAATTTCTTATTAAATTTATAACGTCCTACTTTAGCTAAATCATAACGGAATCTATCAAAGAATCTCGTTATTAATTGGTTCTTAGAACTATCTAATGTAGCAGGTTCTCCTGGTCTTAGTTTTTCATATATTTCTAGTAATGCTTCATCAGTATTATTAGTAGAATCTTTATCTAAAGTATTCTTAATAAAGTCATTATCACCAAACATATCAATGATTTCTTCATCAGAAGAAAGTCCTAAGGCTCTTAAGAACGTTGTTACAGTAACCTTTCTTGTTCTATCAATTCTGACATACAAAATACCTTTGGCATCAGTTTCATATTCTAGCCATGTACCTTTATTAGGAATTATTTCTCCAGATATAATTCTTCTTCCGTTTTTATCTATTTCTCTTTTAAAGTAAATAGATGGACTACGAACAAGTTGAGAAACAATAACTCTTTCTGCTCCATTGATAATAAAAGTACCTGCCTCTGTCATTAAAGGCATGTCTCCTAGGAAGATAGTTTGTTCCTTAACTTCTCCAGTTTCATGAATGAATAATCTTGCTTCAACCTTTAATGGTGCAGCATAGTTTACCATTCTTTCTTTTGCTTCCTTAATTGAATATCTTGGTTCGTCAAAAGAGTAATCACCAAATTCTAAGGAAATATTACCAGTAAAACTTTCAACAGGAAAAAGATCCTCAAAGGTTTCTCTGATTCCATTCTCCAAAAAATTTTGGTAGCTCTTTTTTTGAACTTCAAGTAAGTCGGCAAGCTCTAGTCTGTTCTTTGCTTTTGCAAAATTTCTTCTTTCGCGATAGTCTCCGAATTTTTCTATTTTATAAGCCACGATCTCACCCCATCATTAATTTTTTTAGACTACTTAATTTATATAATAATAAACATGTCAGCAATATATAATTCTAGCAGTTATTGAGCAATTTTGTCAACATTTTTTGCACAAATATACATAAAATCCTTTACTTTTACAAATATTTTCCACTTTATAGACACTTTCTAACAGTTTTTCCATGCTTTTTGCCCCTTGATCTTTACGTAAAACATACCAAAGTTGGCCTTCTTCATTTAAATGGTCTTTAGCATTTTGTAAAATATCTAGTAAAACGTTCTTCCCCGCTCTTACAGGAGGATTAGTAATAATAACATCATATTTATCCCTAATATTTTCATAACTATTACTAATAAAGGCTTCAGCATTTACCTTCATCGCTATAATATTTCGTTTAGCTAAATGAACAGCTCTTTTATTTACATCAATCATTGTTACAGGAACATTTAAGATTTTGGCTATTACGATTCCCATAAAGCCATAGCCACAACCGACATCAAGCACTTTACCTGTTGGATGAGCATTTTGCAAAAAAGTTTCTAGAAGAAGCCTACTACCATAATCAATATGATTTTTACTAAAAATCCCATTATCACTAAAAAAAGAAAAACTATATTCATTATATTCATAACTAATAGTTTTTATTTCACTTTTTAAATTCTCATTATTAGTAAAGTAATGATCCATTAATCTCCCTTTTCTTAATGCTTAAACTTATTATATTATAGCTTTTATGCCTAGTCAAGGTTAAAAAATGCTTGAAATATAACGCAAAATTAATATCACAGTATGGGCAAGCATTTATATTTTTATCTATGCCAATTTGGATCTTCCTCGATGATCGGCATATCATTAGCCATTCTTAACCAATTTTTAAAAGATTCAGCAAATCTTTCTTTGGAATATAATCCTCTAACTATTGATTTTGCGTGGGTATAAACAACATAATTTGTTATTTCCTTTTCTAAAGTAATTGGGTTAATTAAAACTCCCACTGCTTTCATATTAATGGAAGCTATAGCCATAATGTACTCATAAACTTCTTTAGCTTGCGCATTAAAAGCAGTTGCATAATCAAGCTTGGTAATTACATTCGAATAAGGGGCATCAAGCGATCTTTCATACCTAGTAGCAGCTACCCAAGTATGAGCAAATTTAACTTTAGCTACAAGTTCTTTTTCTTCACAAATAGCATTAGTTCTTATATCTATAACTTTATACTCACCATTACTGTCTTTAATAATATTAAAATTATTAAATAAATATTCTATTTCTTCAAAAGAATAACTTTTAATCATGGGCTTTGAGCTAATACTTTGTTCTAAGTCAGAATCTTTCTTCCCAACTCTTATTAAGTTTTGAATTTGGTATTTTGCCTCTTTACTAAAACACATATTATCAGGATCTAATCCCATCTTTTGAATATTAGCTCTAAAGGCAATTAATAATTTTCTATTAAAATTAGGTTCATTTTTACTAAGTACTTCACTAGCTATTCTTCTTCTAATTTTTTCATCTAAAACAATACCCTGTGCTCTTGCCTCCTGTAATTTACTTTGATGTATTTCATAAATAGCATCGGAAATTGAACTTCTTTGCCGATATTCATCAAGAGTCGTTTCTATAGCACTTACAAAAGCCTCACATATTATTTCAGTATATGATTTACCTTTTGCTTCACTAATTTGTACTTCACTTGCATATCCAATTTTATCCGTAACTTTACCCGTGATAATTGAAGGCGATTTACAATTATTTATTAAATCAGGTCTTCTTTTTGCCATATTATCTAATACTACTAAAGTTTTTTCTAGTAATTGAGTAGAAGTATATATAACAACTTTATCGGGGCGATCTTCATCAAAATATTCTACTTTGAAATAAAAGGGAGTATTATTACGTTTAAATTCATCATATAAGGCATTAGCAAAAGCCATTCTATCATTACTAGGTACATTTATATAAAGGCGATGAATTTGGTCATTAGCATGAATTTTTTCACCACCGAGTAAATTCCAAGACTTAAATGTCAGCCAACCTGCTTGAACTCCTAAAGGATTAGTTAAGCCCTCGTGCGTAGCAGGATTAAAAGGTCTACCAGCATTTATAAAATCCTGATTTAATTTTTGTAAAAATATTGCTTTTTCTTGTTTTATTTTTTCTTTATCAATTATCGTTTTTTCAAGCCTATTAATTTGGGTGTATAATTCGTCTTGATAATTTGTCTTATGTAAAGGGATAGAAAAAAATTTCTCTAGTAACTGCTTTAATAATTCTTCACTTATAGGTAATTTAACTTTATTATAAAACTCTTCCAAACTAGGCATATTTAACTATCTCCTTATTAAGGATTATACCATAAAGCCTATACATAATATTAATATTTATTTTATTTTTTCTAGCCTACTGTCAATATAATTAAAAACTACCAAGGGCTTAAAGATAAAAAATATTTGACAAATTTCTTCTTTATCTTCATAATTATGTAAGAAAGGTAATTATGAAGAAAAAATTAATATTAATTATAGGTCTTATTTTGCTTATAACTAGTTGTGCTAAAAACGAAGAGAAAAAGTTTGAACCTGAGCACGTTGATGAAAACCCAATTGTTACAATGGCTCTTAAAGATTACGGAAATATCACTTTAGAACTTTATCCTAATGAGGTATATAATACTGTTGCTAATTTTGTTACTTTAGTGGAAAGTGGTTTTTATAATAACAATGTCATAACAAGAGTTCAAAAAGGCTTTGTTGTTCAAGGTGGCGGTGGCAAAAATATCGACTATAGTATTGAAGGTGAATTTGCTACCAATGGTATTGAAAATAATATATCTCATGAAAAAGGTGTTATCTCGATGGCTCGAACTGATTTGCCTAATTCCGCGGGTGGCCAATTTTTCATAATGCTTAATGATAATGCTTATCTAGATGGTAAATATGCAGCTTTTGGCAAAGTTATCGAGGGCATGGATATTCTTGAGAAAATAGAGAGTAAAGAATACGATTATCTAAGTGAAGATATGGGCTATTTAAAACAAGAAGATTATATAGTAATTGAATATGCCACTGTTGATACTAAGGGCTATAAATACCAAGTTAATAAGATTAAAAATCCACCCCTAAAAGAGGTGGATTTTCTCATCGGCCTATAAGGCCAACTACTGGCGGCCAACATTTGGTG
>CANQIK010000030.1 GCA_947624085.1 uncultured Bacilli bacterium | reverse complement strand
ATTTATATTAAAATTTTCATTTTAATATCTTTTTTGTTTAGTGTGATCATTTTTCCATAAAACTTTTCACACTATCATTTTTATTTTATCATTTGCTATTTATTTTGTAAATTCTAATATCTTTTATTTATTTAATAGAAAATTTCTCATAGTAAGGTTCATTTTTACCGTTAAAATCCATAGTTATTAATTTTGACACACTTTGACATACTCTATTTTATATTGCATAGGCATTTTATTATCATCTGGAATTCCACCATTACCTCCTATAGCAAGATTTAGAAGAATATAATATTTCTTTTTGAATTTATTATCTTTAAAATCATCAGTTTTTATTTCATTAACTAGTTCATCATCAATATATATTTTCATATATATTCAGGTGTCCAATCCAACTTCCATACATGAAATTTATTTTCCCAATCTTTATCTTTATTTTCAAAATAATTTAAAGTTATTTCTTTAGTTATCCAATTATATTCACCTTTATATGAATATAGGAAATTAGCTAAAATAGTTGGCCTATTATCGCACAAATAATATTCCATGACATCTACTTCATCACAAAAAGGATATTCTTCATCATCGCCCATTAGCCATATAGCAGGCCAAGCTCCTTGGGAAACAGGAATTTTAGCTTTAACTTCAAGAACACCATATTTAAACGCAAATTTCCCTTTAGTATTAATAGATGAAGACGAATATTCAGCATATTTTCTATTTTTGCGCCAATCATCACTATTATTATCATAATCTTTATTTAAAATACTTTCTTTTTTACCATAGATAATTAAACCATGATTTAATTCAATATTTTTATCTGTATAGTATTGTAATTCTTTGTTTCTAACAAACCCATATTCAAAATTCCAATTATCTAAATTTTTAAAATTTTCTTCAAATATCAACTTCATAATTTTTTACTCCTAATATTTTTATCATAATGAAGCAACATTAATTTTTGTTAAAAATTGTTTAGACATGCCTGAATTTGATTATATATTAGCATTGAGCCAGATTTAGTATAGTGTACACCACTTATTACTTCAATCATCTTTTTATAATTTGGAGTATTAACAAATGGCGTATAAGTATCACAATATTTGACATTTGAATATCCACTGGCAAAAGCATTTCTAAGTTTATTATTAAAAGCTACAATATTGGAATTTTTACAATACTTAGCAATACTATCATTACAAGGATTTACACTTACTATTAAAATATTTGCTCTATTTCCTACTTGATTAATAGCATCTTTATAAATACTTACCCAATCCTGAGATAAATTATTTACTCCATAATTAAAAATTAAGCTATAACGATGTGAAGAATCACTATTAATTTTGCTTAAAGCCTTGGCAAAATCAGATTTAAACTCCCTGGCCGCTCCGGAAGTTGTAGCATAAATGGCATCAGTTGATCTTAATGATAGCTGATAATTATAGGCTAAAGTTCGTGAATCGCCGACAAAAATATCACCATATGATGAAGCGTTGCTTTGGGTCTTATTTCCTGATTGATTTGCATTATTATTACCTGATGATGAAGAACCATTATTACTAGTATTATTTTGCTTATTTTTAGCCCCAATTAATTCTTTTATATCTTTTAGTTTTTCTTCATAGGAAGTCTTACTACTACCATTTTCCATTTTACTTACATAGTAAACAGCATTTTCATAATCTTCTTTACTAAGAGTTCCTCTTGCTTTATTAACCATTTTATAAGCATATGAGGCGTATGCTTTATATACTTCATCTTTAGACTTGACCATAAAACATAAAGTAAAATTGGAGTTTGGTGCCACTATTTTACTTACACTATTAACAATGATAGGGATAAAGAATATCATAGCCCCTACTAAAAGCTTAATAATTAATAAACTTGCCGCATCTTTTATTTGCTTGTCATCATCAGCTAGTACAGCCTTAAAAAAAGAATATATTCCTGTTATCAGGATAATAATAGGGACTAATATCTTTAAAGCATCTACTACTTTATTTATGATAAGCATTACTTCCATTACTTCAGGCATTGTACATACATTGGTCAAGATTATCGTCCCTTTCTTGCTATAATTATATCAAAAAATCTTCTAATGAATATATATTAATAGTTAATTATATGCAAAAAAATAGCATTAATTACCATCAATGCTAATATCATAATTACTAGGACCTAAAATACATTTGCCGTCCAGGTCAAAAACCGAGCCATGGCAAGGACACTCCCATGTTTTTTCTATTTTGTTAAATAAAAGATTACAGCCTAAATGAGGACATTTTATATTTACAATATGTTTAATATTATTTTCATCAACGTAAACGCCCAAAGTTGAATTATGCTCTTTTATAAAATAGGGATTATTTTTATAATATTTTTTAGATAAATTAAGTTTAGAATCAAGATAACTATAACTATTTGAACAAATACTTATGCCTAAATTAAATATTTTATCCATCGTAACATTTCTTTTAGGAGCAAATAGTTTAGCATATTTATTCGTTTTTCCTTGAAGTTCATCTTTTAAAATTAAAGAGGCAATAAATGATGAGGTCATTCCCCAAGTATTGTAACCGGTGGCCAAATACATATTATTCATAATCTTTCCTATATATGGTAAATTATCGAGGGTTATTATATCGTTATTACTCCAAGCATAAGCAATATCATCTTTAGCCATTTTAAATAATTTAGCAAAATTTTGTTCATGATTATTATTAAAACTGCCATTATGAGAAGAACTTAAAGTAAGACCATATTTTTTATAGTACCGATAAGAATATATGGGATTTTCATCATTTATAGCACTAAATAATAAGTTTTTCTTTGGCAAGGCCATAACATAAGATTTTTCAATGTAGCCTTTGATAGGAAACACATAAGGGAATAAAAAGTAAGGATAATGACACGCTAAAACTATTTTACGACATTTAATTTTATGATCATTAGCATAAGCTATAAAATAGTTTTCTTTTTCTTCAATATTTTCTATCGTAGTATTTTCATATATTTCATGATTACTAGTAATACTAGTTTTGGCTAAATTAGTAACATATTTTAAAGGATGAAAGACATAAGTATCTTTAACATAAAAAGCCTTTTTGACCTTAATCTTATTTGGCAAAGTATCAGCTTCATAAACATCTTCACCAAAGTCTTTTAAAATACTTTCCTCTTTATTTATCTTATTAATATTCTTTTTATTAAGAGTGTAAAAATAGGAATCTACTTTTTCTAAATCACATTTTATTTTTTCTTTTGCTATTACATCTACCATTTTCTTTATAGCTTCTTTAGTAGCTTCATAGTACATATGGGCAGTATCATAATTAAAATTTTTCATCAATTTTGCATAAATATTTTGTTGTAAAAAAGTTATTTTAGCTGTTGAGCGTGAGGTAACACCCATGCCAAGTTTATTCTTTTCTACTAAAGTTACTTTCCTTTTATCATCTTTTAAAGCATATAAAAGGTTAATACCCGTGATACCCCCACCGATAATTAATATATCAGTTTCTATATCACTTGTTAATTTAGGATAATTTTTGGTTTTAATATCTTGCCATATAGGAATCGTTTTCATATATTTATTATGGGCAAAAATAAAGTATTAACTCATTTTATCATAAAAAAATAGATTATTAATAATCTATTTCGTTAAACATTTAGTTGCTTTTGTTTTTAAATCGTTAAATTCTCCTTCGGTAAGTACCCCATTATAAAGATAAATTTGATAATCGCCAGTTGTAAATGCTTTATAACCAGCATAGTTTTGGTTAAAATATTCATCAAGCTGACTAATTATTTCATTATCTACCGTTTTAATTATTACGCTAATGCCGGTATCTAAATCTGGTTCGGTAACTGATTTACCTCTTATTAAAAGGGCGTCCTCTATGTCAGCAGGAACTTCAATTATACTTGAAAGAGGTTCTTCAACAAGACTAGTTTTTAATGCTACTATATAACCTCCGAGTAAATTTTCTAAACAAGAAAGTTCACTATTTTCAGGGGTTTGGGTTGTATCTTCTTCATCATTTGCTTTAAGAGGGCAAGTATATTTAGCATTTTTCCATACCGTTTTGCTTTCCCCGTTATCACACTTATAATGATTTACCAAAAGGCCTTTATCAATAGTGTTTCCCTCTCCGACAGTTTCTTTAATCTTTAAAATTGGACTATTATCAAAGACTTTGGCTTGAAGTGTATCAAGAGCGACTAATAAAACTAAAACTCCTAGAACAATTAAAACTATTTTTAAAACTTTTTTCACAAGTATCCTCCTATATTTGAAGTATATCATAAAAAAAGATATATAACAAGTAACTGAATTTCCTAATTTGGCGCGTTTTTAGTTCCGAATTTGGCACGTTTTTACTTCCTAATTTGGCGCGTTTTTACTTCCTGGTTTGGCAAATAAAATTTAATGCTTTATTATAACTCAATATCTTTATTTTCAAATTCTTTATTATTTAGTAAAAGTTCGTGAATCTCTTCTTCTTTTGTATCTAGATATACTTCTTCAATCCGATCTACGCGACACTTTTCCGCTTTTAATATCGCTTCAACTTTATCAATAGCTTTGGCTAAATCATCATTTACAACAACATAATTATATTTAGTTACATCATTAATTTCTTGATAAGCTCTCCGAAATCTTTCAAGGATTTTTTCATCACTATCCGTTCCTCTTTTTTTAAGTCTTTGAACCATTATCTTTAAAGATGGGGGCATAATAAAAATAAATAAAGCTTCCGGAATAAGCTTTTTAATATTGCTTGCTCCTTCAATTTCAATTTCTAAAATAACATCAATACCCTTTTTGAGTTTTTCCCTAATATCCTCTTTAGGCGTTCCATAATAATTACCAACATAATTTGTATATTCTAAGAAATATCCCTCTTTAATCTTTTGCTCAAACTCTTCTTTACTAACAAAATTATAAGTTTTACCTGGCACATCATTAGTTCTTATTGGCCTTGAAGTTGTGGAAATAGAAAGCCATCTTGTTTTATTCTCTTTTGCCAATAGGCCATTTATAATACTGCCTTTACCACTGCCACTTGGTCCTGATATAACTATTAAAGTGCCTTTTTTACTTTCCTTTATCATTATAATTTCCTTTCGTTAAGTCATAAAGCTCTATATCATTATTTTTAAGATGATATTTTTTAAATTTTAAAGCATTAGATTCAAAGACGGCATATAGTATTTTATTTTTATCAATAGCTATTTGTTCAAGCATAGGCCCCATTTTATATGAAGCTATGGCTATTTCACTACTTAAATCCGTTATCTTATCTGTATAGTTAAATACTTTTATTATGGATTTTTTTAAAATAAAAGATGAACTAGCAAGTAAATAAGTCTTATCATTTTCCTCATAAAAGAAAATGCCTTGAACAAAATCTAGTCCTTTAATAACGCGATATGATTCTAAATCAATTAAGCCATCATCCTTGATGTTATACTCAATTATAGCACTATATTTTCTTTTATGATAGTTACCTACATATAATTTATTATTAAAATAAGTAATAAATGCCGTAGCGTTATTGCCATAGATATTTATATGCTCTTTTATAACTTTTAGCTTTTTATATTTTGGATATGCTTTAGTATTTTTGATAATATCTTCATATTCATAACCACTTATGGTACCTGATGAATCGGTAATCCAAATAATATTATGGCTATTATCAAAGCATATTCCTCCAACATGACTTTTAGTATTTAAGTCAGTTTCATGAATTAACTCTTTATCTTTAAAAATCATTATCTTAGAATTTTGCTCTTTTTTATCATCATATGCCGTAATAAAAACATAATCATCGATAAGACATATGCCTTGTAAAACAAAGGTATTAAGAATAGCATTAAAAAAATCTAGCTTTAGTAAAGCCGATTCTTTTCTAGAAATATTAAATTCAGAGTTTCTTGTCCCTTTAGTAAAAAGAGAATAAATGGAAAGCCTAAAAAAACGGAAATAACGATTTAATAATTTAAACATCTTACTACCTCAATACAAGTATAACACTTATTATTAAAGAAGTCCTAGTCTTTGCATATCCTCTTTAATAAAATCCATTTCGGCGATAGCTTCAGGATAATTTTCTTTACTCTTTTCAAATTCAAATAAAGCCTCTTCCATTTTAGGGACTGTTTTAAAAGCATCTTCCATGACACCCATTAAATGATAATACGTTGCAAGTTGTTGACTTGGACTAGTTTGATTTTGATAAATTCTTTGGCGTTTTCTATCGAAATCTTCAAAGGCGATTTCTTCTGTAATAGACATATTGTATGTTGTTTTAAACCAAGAAGATTTAAATATTCTTTTCGTTAAAGTATCTACTAGATAAGCTTCACCATTTATAATAACCTCGACAAATGGTCTTTGCAAAGCCCTTACTCCTGGCCTTGTTGGCGAATCATAATCACAAAGCAAAAATTTAAAAGAATCAAATAAAGAACTAATAGCCGTATTCATATCATAAATACAAGTATGAATTTCGCTCGCAGGTTTAGCACAAAATATTGATATCGGTACACTTGCGGAAATTATTATACTTTTATGTCGCATAGCCTCTTTTATTTCTTGAGGTATGCTAGTTACATTCGGTGTATTATCATATCTTATATGATCTAAATCATCTCTAATACAAAGATGTTCAAAATCAAGGCTCTCAGTATCAGGATTCATTAAGCCTTTATAAACTAAAGCATCTAATAACGTATTAATAATAGCTTCTTTATCAAGCTTACTTATATCTTTATGTCTTTCTAAATATTTTAAAATGCATTCGCTTCGGTAAAAAACTTCATTTTGCAAATAAGCAAAATCGTATAATGATTTCATAATATCCCTCTTTAATGAGCATTATGATAACATAAATAGTCAAAAAAATACACCTTTTTTTAAAAGATGCATTTTTACTTAATTACATTCTAATTTACCACCAAAAACTTCAATATTGTCAATTAATTCTTCTCTACTCATTTTACTAAAGTCAGAAAAACCTAATTCTTTTAATTCATCATTGTTTTTTTCATCTAAGTTAAATACTTCTGTAAGAATATAATTATTATCATCCGCCCATATTTTAGCTACTACACAATTATAATTATCATTTTCTTGGGCAATTCTTTCCTTATAAAGGTCTAAATTAAAATCAGGATTTAAGGTATTAGTAAAAACTTGCGTATACCGATAGGCTTTGCCATCTTTAAAATCATAATATAATTCAATTTTGTTATCAGTATCACTGCTTGTTATTGAACAATATAAATTTTTATTTTCTTGATACTTATCATTTGCTTCTTTATATTTATAACCTATAAAGCCCATTATAAGTAAAAGAATAACAACAATTAAACCAAATATTATATAACCTTTCTTCATATGCATCTCCTCCTATATACTTAATATTAACACATTTATAGTCAAAAGGTGTAAATATAGTAAAACTTAACATTAAGTTTACACATAAGCTTTTTTGCGTCTTTTTCGCCGTAATTTTCTTCTAATTATTTTATACATTAAGAAAGTAAGTAAGATAAATATTAAAACAATATACCAATAAGAGACTAATAATTTTGGTATACTTGGTTTAATTGCAACGTCAAGTATTACATCTTCACTTGCTAGTAATTTACCATCATAATAATAATTAATTTTGCCAATTTTATCATTTTCTTTATCTAGGAAACTAAGCTCATCTTCGCCTTCATACTTAATTACTACTTTATTTTTATCATAATCATTTTCAAGATATTTTACAACTTCGTTATCGTTGGATACCTTATACATTGCAATATTACTATCTTTAACTTTAATTTGTTTATTAAATGAATTCTTTTCAACAATCTTTACTAGTGAATAATTATCATCCAAAAAATCAATAAGGTTTAAAGCATCAACCACATGAATTGTGCTAGAATTACTTGGTGCACCTAATGTTATAGCAAGATATTCATGACCATTAGAGGTAAAATAAAGGGAAATACAGCGTCCAGCATTATAAGTAAAGCCGGTCTTACTACCTAATATTCGCGAAACATCATTACCTCCCGAATATGCAATAACTGTGCTATATACGGTTTGGCCATTACTTAAAGTGTGGCTTTTTGAAGTGTAAGCTTCTTTAAACTTTTCATTATTAAAAGCATACTTTAAAAGTTTTAATAAATCTTCGCAAGTACTATAATGTCCCTCGACTTCCATACCAGTTACATTTATAAAATGAGTGTGTTTCATATCTAATTTATTAGCATAATTATTCATTTCTTTTACAAAATTATCTACTGAACCATATAAAGAAATAGCAAGAGCGGTAGTTGCATCTGCTCCTGAAGGTAAAATCGAAGCATAAATCAAATCATCATACGTATATTTTTCGCCTATTTTAAGACCGGCGATGGAAGCTTCTTCATCGACTAAAGAATCCATTTTGGAAGTATAGGTTACTTCATCATTAAAATCTTTAATTTTTTCTATAGATACTATGGTCGTCATGATCTTCGTAAGTGAAGCTATCGAGGTTTCTTCATCAGCATTTAATTCATACCTTACAACATTATCTGTCATATCATAAACTATCGCATTAGTAAAATGCATCCCTGTTAGTTCAGTGGCTAAAACGTTAAAAGGTATTAATAGAATTATTATAAGCAAAATTTTTCTTTTCATTTTACACCTTATCTTTGTTAATATAATCATACCATATCCTCATCTAAATAAACACAAAAAAATTGTTTTAAAACGCTATTATTTTAAAACAATCTTTTATTAATTACTATTTTTACTTTCTTCTTCAAGTTCCCGATAATTTACTTTACCAATCATGGTTTTAGGAAGTGATTCTCTAAATTCATACTCTTTAGGGAGCATATATTTGGCTAAATTTTTTTCACAATATTCTTTGATTTCATTTCTTACTTTAGCTGTATCTTTATATTCCGGTTTTAAGACTATATAGGCTTTAGGTACTTGAACTTTATATGGATGAGGAATGCCGATAACGCCACAGTTTAGAACATAAGGATGTTTTAAAATAACATCTTCGATATGGGATGGATATACATTATAGCCTGATACAATTAACATTCTTTTAAGTCTTTGGGCAAAGAAAATAACGCCCTCTTCTGTCATATAAGCTAAATCGCCTGTATGAACCCAAATTCTTCCTTTAGCATCTTTTTCTAATACTTCATTAGTTTCTTTATCATTATCAAGATAACCTTGCATTACTACAGGACCCGTTACAAGGATTTCGCCTACCTCACCATAAGGAAGTTCTTCTTTAGTATTAACATCAATTATTTTGATAATATCTCCCGGCAATGGAATACCAATACTGCCTGGCAACCCTGAACCATGTGAACCAAAACATACAGGACCTGATGTTTCAGTCATACCATAACCTTGCATTATTTCTTTTTGGCAATTATGTTCCTTTAAGAATCTATTTATTTTTTCTTGTTTTTCCGGACTTAAAGAATCCCCGGCCGAATAAATATTTTTAACAAAAGATAAATCAACTTTAGCCATTTTTTTATTTGCCGTAAGAGCTTCAAATAAAGTTGGCACACCCGAAATATAAGTTGGATGATATTTAGTTATGAGTTTGTCAAGTTTACGCGCATCAAATTGAGGTATTAAAACTACACTCGCGCCAAAACATAAAGGACAGTGCATGGTGGCTACTAAACCAAAGCAGTGAAATAAAGGCAGAATGAGTAAAGCTATGTCTTCCGAATTAACATCAGGGAAAATAATATGACCTTGTTCTACGACAACATTGATATTGCCATTAGTTAAAACAATGTTTTTCGGAATGCCTGTGGTTCCTCCGCTGTGAAGGATGACAGCAGGTTGGTCTTTAGTTGTTTTAACTAAAACATCTTCATGATAATTTTTGCCTTTAGCCATAAACTCATGCCAGTATAAAAATTTCTCGCTTTTTTTCGGTGTTAGGATTTTTCTTCCTTGCGTAAGATTATATCCTAATTTAAGACCTTTAGGCATGGAGTCGGCAGCCGAAATAATAATCACTTTATATACTTGAGTTTTTCCTACTATGGGGGCAATTTTTTCATAGGCAAGATTAATCGCAATTAACATTACACTTTTTGTCGCAATTAAGGAATTTTTTATCTCTTCTTCTGCAGACAAAGGGTGAATCATGTTAGCTATTGCGCCTATTTTATTAACCGCATAAAAACTGATTACCGCTTCGGGAGTATTAGGCATACAAATTGTTACAACATCACCTGGTCGTATACCTTGGCTTCTAAGCGCTCTAGCACATAAATCTATATTATTAAATAACTCTTTATAAGTCATTTTCTTATTGAAATAATTAAGGGCAACTAAATCCATATGATCTACATTGCTTGCATAAAGATATTCAAAAAGGGACATATCAGGAACAGTTACATCTCTTTCATCTTTATCATAAAACTTTTCCCATGGACACTTATCTTTCGTAAAAACTTTTAACAAATCTTTTAATTTATTCATTGGATCTCCTTAATAGTTAATAAATATTATATCATGGATAAAGTATTTATTAAATAATAGATTTATTGTTTTACCATAAAAGTTGTGAGCTAGCAAAATGATTTATCTACTTTTATAATATCTATGCTTAAAAAAGAAATATTTAACTTTCAAAACCCTGATTTTATAAATTTTTAGCCTATATTTTAAATATTTTACCAATATAAAAGAAGAAATTTTATTTTTCTTCCTTAATATTTTTCATAGCACTTTCCCAAGTCCAATTTTCAACTTCAGGCATATCAACCCCATACTCTCTAATATATAAATTATGTTCAATAATCTTATTTTTACACCATTCATATAAAGTAGCTCCACGATTACCTAACTTAGGAATATATTTGATAGCATCTTGAACTAGATGATATCTATCTATTTTGTTTTGAACCCGCATATCAAATGGCGTTGTAATAGAGCCCTCTTCAATATAACCATGGACATGTAAATCGGTATTATGCCTATTATAAGTTAATTCATGAATTAATGAAGCATAGCCATGGAAAGCAAATATGATTGGCTTATCTTTGGTAAATAATTCATCATAATCATTATCATCAAGACCATGAGGATGGTTGCGATTGGATTGAAGACGCATAAGATCAACAACATTAACAACTCTAATTTTTAGCTCTGGCAAATTATTACGTAATATGGAAACCGCTGCTAAAGTTTCTAAAGTAGGTGTATCACCACAGCAAGCCATAATAATATCTGGTTCGCCATTTTCATCATTACTGGCAAATTTCCAAATACCTATACCATTTGTACAATGCTTTATAGCCTCTTCCATTGTAAGCCATTGAGGTCTTAAGTGTTTAGAGGCAACAATAACATTAATATAGTTCTTTGTTTTAATGCAATGATCAAAGCAAGAAAGTAAACAATTGGCATCCGCGGGTAAATACATTCTAACTATATCAGCTTTTTTAGTCACTAGATGATTTAAAAAACCGGGATCTTGATGAGTGTATCCATTATGATCTTGTTGCCATACATGCGAAGTTAAAACATAATTGAGCGAAGCAATATCAGCTCGCCAAGGAATACTTTTGGTTATTTTAAGCCATTTTGCATGTTGACTAGCCATCGAATCCACAATTCTAATAAAAGCTTCATAACTATGCATAAACCCGTGTCTTCCTGTCAAAAGGTAACCTTCAAGGGCTCCTTCACAGACGTGTTCAGATAAATAGGAGTCAAATATACGCCCATCTTTTGAAAGGTATTCATCGTCATCATAAGTGAATGCATCCCAGCATCGATTTTCATTATCAAAGATATAATTTAAACGATTTGATAAAGCTTCATCAGGGCCAAATATTCTAAAATTACCAGTTTCTTTGTTTTCTTTTAATATATCTTTTACAAAACGCCCCAGCTCAGTCATATCACTTTTTTGAATGTTACCTGGATATGTGACGTCTACAGCATAATCTTTAAAATCCGGAATTTTGAGTTCTTTTAAAAGAAGTCCTCCATTAGCATGAGGATTGGCGCCCATTCTCTTATCACCTTTAGGAGCAAGTTCTCTCAGTTCAGGTAATAACCGCCCATTTTCATCAAATAATTCTTCCGGATGATAACTGCGAAGCCAATTTTCTAGACACGCTAAATTTTCTTCTTTATCATCAATACTTATCGGAACTTGATGAGCCCTAAATGTATCTTCTATTTTCTTACGGTCGAATTCTTTAGGACCTGTCCAGCCTTTTGGCGTTCTCAAAATAACCATTGGCCATTTAATATTAGTAAAGTTCTTTTCTTTAGCGTACTTTTTAATCATATTTATTTCAAGTAACACTTGGTCTAAAGCCATCGCCATTTTACGATGCATTTCACTAGGCTCACGCCCCTCGACAAAATAGGGATGCCAACCAAGGCCTTCAAAATAACTCTTTAGTTCCTCATGAGGAATTCTAGCTAAAACAGTTGGATTGGCTATCTTATAACCATTTAAATGCAAAATAGGCAAAACTACACCATCTTTTTCCGGATTTAAGAATTTATTGATACGCCATGATGTCGCCAAAGGTCCTGTTTCTGCTTCTCCATCGCCTATTACACATGCCACAATTAAATCTGGATTATCTAAAGCGGCCCCAAAAGCATGAGCTAAACTATAACCTAGTTCGCCACCTTCATTAATTGATCCAGGTACCTCAGGAGCTACATGAGAAGATGTTCCTCCCGGGAAACTAAATTGTTTAAAAAGCTTTTTCAAGCCTGCTTCGTCTTCTGTAATATTAGGATATTTTTCACTATATGTACCTTCAAGGTATACATTTGCAAGAGGCCCATTGCCACCATGACCGGGACCAGCAACGTATATCATATTAAGATTATTTTCCTTAATAAGACGATTTAAATGAACATAAATAAAATTTTGTCCTGGAACAGTTCCCCAATGACCTACAATTTTCTTCTTAACATCTGCAAATGTTAATTTCCTTTTTAATAATGGATTATCAAGCAAATATAACTGACATGCTGCAATATAGTTAGCTGCTCTAAAATACATATCCATTTTTTTAAATAATTGTTCTTGCTCTTCTTTATTACTTAAATATAGCATCTTATCATGCCCCTTTTATTATAATTAATTATATCATGCATTATGCTAATTAGTAAATCAGTGATTTGCAAGTGTTAATTTATTTATATTAAGTTAACTTCAAGATTTCGTTTTTACTTAAATCGGTACATTCAGAAATAAGTTCTATTGAAAGTCCATCCTTAAGCATATTGCTTATTATCTTATTTTGCGTTTCTTTTCCCTACTTTGACAGTTTTAAATAATAAATCGGAAATAATCTAGATAAAATCTAGTTTTTTTATAAATTTATAGTTGCGTATGTCCTCGTATGCATGATATAATTTATTATATGAGGGATGTTTATGAGATTAAATATTAGAAAGAAAAATAATTATTCTTACTATTCTATAATTAAAGATTATACTGATTTAAATGGCAAAAGAACTACTAAAATTTTTGAAAAGCTTGGTAACCAAGCACAAGTTGAAGAAAGATTTGGAAAGGAAAATACTTTAAATGAAATTAAAAAGTATATTAATTCTTTAAATAATGAAAGCAAAGAAGAAATTATAAAAAAAGAATTTAATCCCAACAAAAAAATTCCTTTAGGTATTAAAAGACAATTTAATGTTGGCTATTTGTTTCTACAAAAACTGTATAATGAACTACATATAAATGATATATGTCAAGAAATACAAAATAAATATCAATTTCATTTTGATCTAAACGAAATATTTTCCTATTTGATTTATGCTAGAATTATTTATCCATCTAGTAAATTAGAAACTTTTAAGCAATGCCAAAATTTTATTGAACAACCTAAATTTAAATTACATGATGAATATAGAGCTTTATCCTATATTGCTAATAATATTGATTTAATTCAAGAGAAACTTTTTAATAATAGTTTAAATGTTATTAATAGAGATTCTAAAGTTATTTATTATGATTGTACTAATTATTTCTTTGAAATAACTAATGAAGACGATTTAAGAAAATATGGAATTAGTAAACAACATCAACCAACGCCTTTAGTTGGTATGGGATTATTCATGGATGGCAATGGGTTACCTCTTGCTTTTAATATTTATCCGGGAAACAAAAATGAGCAAGAAACCTTACTTCCAACCGAGAATAAAATAATAAATAATTTTAAATTAAAAGATACAAAGCTTATATTATGTACTGATGCCGGTTTATCATCAGATAAAATCAAAAATTTTAATATAAAAGATGGAAGAGCTTTTGTTATTACTCAATCTTTAAAGAAAATAAAGAAAGAATATAAAGAACTAGTATTTGATGATAATAATTGGAGAATTATTAATGATTTAAGAAATATTTATAATATAAATAAAATTATGGAAGATGACCAATTAAAAGAAAAATATTATGAAACTATTTTTTATAAAATCATTCCATCTGAAACAAAGTCTGTAAAACAAGATTTAATCGTTACTTTTAGTCCTAAATATTTTGATTACCAAAGAAATATAAGAAACGAACAAATAGAAAGAGCTAAAAAAATCATTGATAATAATGAAACAGTAAGAAAAGGTAAAAATCCAAATGATTATCGAAGATTTATTGAAACAATATCATCAACAAAAGAAGGAGAAATAGCAGAAAATATCGCTCATTGTCTTAACGAAAAATTAATAAAAGAAGAACAATTTTATGATGGATATTATGCATTAACTACTAACTTAATTGGTGATATAGAAAAAATATTGACAATAGCAAAAGGTAGATGGGAAATTGAAGAATCATTTAGAATTATGAAAAGTGACTTTCTGGCTAGACCAGTCAATCTTTCTAGAGAGGATAGAATTAAAGCCCATTTTACAATTTGTTTTGTATCTTTATTCATTTATCGATTACTTGAAAATAAATTGAATTATAAATATACTACATCACAAATATTAAACACCTTAAGAAATATGAATATTATTGAACACAAAGGATGTGGCTATGAACCAATTTATGAAAGAACTCACTTAACTGATGATATACATGATTATTTTAAATTTAATACCGATTTAGAAATACTAAGTTATAAAAAAATGAAAAAAATTTTAAACAACAAAAATTAAATAAAACTTACGCATTTTTTTAGAGATATAAAAAACTCTTAATTCCTTATAAACAAAGGGATTGAGAGTTTTTGCTTTCTAAAAACTGTCAAACTCAGGATTATATCATGCATTATGCTAATTAGTAAATCAGTGATTTGCAACTCGTTAATTTATTTATATCAAGTTAACTTCAAGATTTCGTTTTTACTTAAATCTGTATATTTTGATATTTTTTCAATTGAAAGTCCATCCTTAAGCATATTACTTATTATCTTATTTTGTTGTTTTTCAGCGCCTTCTCGCATTCCCTCTTTTATCCCTTTCTTTCGCCCTTTTTCCATTGCATTTAATTCTGCTTCTTTTTGTAAGGCTTTTTTTAACATTATTGCATCTTCTTCTGGCGTAAACCAAAAGTCTGTGCTACACATTTCATACATTTTTTTATTTAATTTTTCCATAAATTCATCACCCTTTCCATATTTTTTTATTTCACTTCTTGTCATTGTTAATGCTCCAATATGCTTTATTTCTTCACTTGCTTTCTCTTTTATACACATTTCTCTGGCTTTATCTAAATTTACTATGTATATCCTTATATTTTCATAATATGTTTTATTTTTTCCTATTTTTATTTTTGCTTCTTCTACTACTTCCCCTCCTTTTAAGCCACATACTAAATTTATTGATATATATTTTTTATTAAACTTATACTCTTCGCCTTTTACCTGATCACTTGCTATTATTTTACAAAAATATACTAAATTTCGAAATTTTATAGCTTGTGATATACTCGTATTTACTTCTATATGGATTGTTTCTTCTTCGATCAGATTTAACAATATATCTGATAATGTCAACATAAAAATGTAGGTTTTGGCTAATATAATTTTGTAGGAAAACCTACATTTTTATATTAGCAAA
>CANQIK010000029.1 GCA_947624085.1 uncultured Bacilli bacterium | reverse complement strand
GATTTATATTAAAATTTTCATTTTAATATCTTTTTTGTTTAGTGTGATCATTTTTCCATAAAACTTTTCACACTATCCTTTATTTCTTTCTAATTCTTCTTCAACTCATCCCTATTGCTGCTATATGTCTTATTTCTTTTCTTTTATCCCCTTTGTACCATTCTTCTTTTGCTTTATCAATATTTACTTCATATACTTTTATATTATCTATATACTCTTCTTGTTTATCATTTTGTAGTTTATATATTTCTATTACTTCATGTTTCTTACCCATCTTTGCTGTTAAGTTTATACTTATATATTTTTGCTCTGCTTTATACTTTCCTCCAATTTCATGGTCTAGTAAGATTACTCCTGCAAAATACACAAAGTTTCTAAATCTTATTATTTTTGAATAACTTGATGCACTTATTTTTGGTAATTCTCTATTTTTATATTCTATTATCTCTACTTCTTTTTTTAAAATATCTCTAAGAAGAGTTTCTAACAACGGCTTGCCTGTTTTACTTCCAAATATAGCTTTAAATATACTATCACTTTTTATTTTTAAATTTGTTTTATTCTCTGGTGCTTTATTCATAACTTTTTTTCTTCTTTGTTTTAGAACCTCCTTTCTTTTACTTTTAGTACATTTTTACCCCTTCTATATTTATATATACCGGCTCGAGGTCCAATTTCCTTTTTTTATTGCGATTTTTTTGAAAAAATTTACTTCAGGCAAAAAAATTAAGACTGATAGTTGCCTTAACTTTAACATTTTTTAATTACATTGTTTTCTTGCTTAGCCATAGTAATCAAATTATATTTTCAATAAATTTCTTGCTATGCAAATATAAGCCCGTAAAAGAGTCATAATAATCAGATATAAATTTATTAATTATTTTTTTATATTTATCCTCAACATTTATTTTACTAATACTTGCGATATCAACATAATAATACATTCTAATAAGTTGGATTACCTTTTTGTCCACTATCGGTTCCCCTTGATAACAGTTTTTACAAATTAACCCTCCATAAGAAGCATCAATTGTTACAATTTGAGTTTTATTGCCACATCTTATACATTCATCTAAATTAAGACCCACTCCTAAAAGAGGCAAACTTTTAAGTTCAAAAACATTTGTAATAATAAGAGGATCAAGCCCTTGTTCAATTTTAATGAGACTTTGAAGAAAATTATCAAATATATTTTGCTCTGATTGTTTAACAACTTGCATAACTAATTCGCATAAATAAGTTGCATAACTAATTTTAGTTAAGTCGCTATGAATTACTTTCCAAATATTTTTAATATCAACACTTTTTAAGATAGATAGTTTATCTTGTTTATAATAAATAGAGAAAATACCATATGTAAGGACTTGCGTAGATGCCCTTAAAGGAGATTTTATATTTTTAGCACCCTTACACATAATGCCAACTAAGCCTTTTTCTTTTGTTAAAACATTTATAATTTTACTAGTTTCTCCATAAGCAAGTTCACTTAATACAATTCCTTCAACTTCTATTAACATACTTCATATCTCCGTTATTATTATATCATGCATTTCTAAATAAAAAAGAAAGATTATTCTTCAATTATTCTTCATCTTTCTTCTTCTTATATTCTAAATAGTCCTCGATTTTTCCACTTTCTTTAAACTTGTCCCAAGCTTCCTTTTTATTCATATCATTTATCCTTTCACTTTAATTATGTGAAAGAATAACTAATTTTATTCATTATTTGTATAACCTAACTCTAATAAGTACTTTTCTTTATCTTTCCAATTTTTTATAGTTTTAACATAAAGTTCAATATAAACCTTTTTATTTACCATTTTTTCTATTTCTTCGCGAGCTAAAATTCCCACTTTTTTAAGTCTATTGCCATTTTTCCCTATAACAATTTTTTTAATTGAATCTCTATCAACTATAATATCGACTAAAATATTAACAATATCTTTTTTCTCTTCATATCCTGTACAAGTACAAGCAATAGAATGCGGTACTTCATCTATTGTATCATTTAATAGTTTTTCTCTAACAATCTCTGCTACCATAAAACTCATAGAATTAGTAGTTACATAATCATCGTCAAAATATTTAACATCATCTTTTAGATATTTTTTAATAACACCCAAAAGCCGGTCAGTATTATCGCTTGTTTGGGCTGAGACGGGCACAATATCTGAGAAAGAATATAAATCTTTATAGTCTAAGATTGTATGCATTATCTCTTCTTCACGCATTTGATCTATTTTGTTAATTACTAAAACAACTGGTGTTTCAACTTTTTTTAGCATTTCGATAATATACCTATCCCCAGGTCCTATGCCTTTTTTGCCATCAACAACAAATAAAACACAATCAACATCTTTAATTTGCTGTAAAGATTGTTTGTTTAATGCTCTACCCAATTTATTCAAAGGCCTTGCTATCCCTGGAGTATCAACAAAAACAATTTGCAAATCATTTTCATTGTAAATGCCTTGAATAATATTTCTTGTAGTTCCTGCTTTATCTGAAGTGATAGCAATTTTGTTAGATATAAGTGTATTTAATAAAGTACTTTTTCCAACATTAGGTCTACCTATTAAACTTACAAAACCGCTTCTCATATAATCCCCCTTACTTAAATAATGCAATAATGTATGGTATAAATACCACTGCATTGGCTGCTACAGCTAAAAAGGTACATATGCACGTTGCTGCACTACCGCAATCTTTAGCTGCGCCTGCTAAAGGATTATATTCTGGGCACACCATATCTACCACACATTCAATAGCGGTATTTAATGCTTCAATAGCCATAATTAAAAATATACTTCCTAAAGAAAATAACCATTGTAGAGGTTCAATTCTAAAATAAATTCCGAAAATAATTGCAGCAACAATAGCAATAGTTTCAAAAATAAAGCTAGTTTCATTTTTAAAACAATAGCTTAGACCTTTAAATGAGTATTTAAATTTATTTAATACATCTTTAATAGGCCCCTTTTTCTTAGTCTCCTCGTTTCGTTTCACTGTATTCATTTAATACCAACTCCTGTTTTGCAAACATTACTGTTTCATCTTCTTTATTCATATGATCATAGCCTAGTAAATGTAGTAAGCCATGGACACCTAAAAAAGCTAATTCTCTTGTTTCGCTATGGCCAAATGCTTTAGCCTGTTCTTTCATTCTTGGAATACATATATAGATTTCACCAAGAATTCTAGTTTTATTATACACCCTTTTATCATTATCTTCAAAGGCGAAAGATATGACATCTGTTACACTATCTTTATTTCGATATTCTTTATTAATTTTGTGGATTGTATCTTCATCTACTAAAACCACACTAAAAAAAGCATTATTAACCTTTTCCAGCTTTAATGTTGTTTTAAATACTTTATTTAAAATTTTATAGTTTTGATAGCCATATTCATCATTAATTACAAACTTATTCATTTAAACCAAACCCCACGTTCCTAAAACTGATAAAACTAAAATTGCTAATATTATAATACAAATAAGATTTCTAAACCAGTCACTTTTTAAAAAATCCGGCAAATGTCTGCCAATGGCCTGACAGGCGACATAAATCAAAAAGCCAATGATACATCCAACAGTATTTAATAAAATATCATCAACATCAAAGCTCCGGCCTATTTTTAATTGAACAAATTCAATTGTGGAACTGACAATGATAGCAATGATAGTATTAGTCCATATTTTTTTAGGTTTAATATAAGCGGCGATGATGTAACCAAAAGGAATAAATAAAATAACATTACCAATAACATTAATATAAAATTGGGTGCTACTAAGTTCATATCGAGTTATTTCTTTGAAAGGAATGATATTGAAACCCCCTTGAGAACTATTAAAATCAACATTGGTAACCAGTTGATATAAAAGCAGTAAATAAATAATGCCTATCAAAAGCCAAAATTCCTCATATAAATGGAAATGGTCTCTATGTGTTTTTAAATAACCAATTCTAACACAAATAAGAGCCACACAAACAATTGCCAGTGAAGGCCATAAAGAGGACATACTAGTGTTAATAATTTGTTTAAGTGATTCGATCACCATCTAGAACAGCCTCCTTTTGCGATGCAATATTTTCTTCTGCTACTATAAATATATCTATATCAATTGTACTATCATTTATAGTTTTTTGCAAAACATTTTGCGATAGAATTTTTTCATCATTTTCTAGGGTCAATTCAACTTTATCACGTGCTTCTTTTAAAGCTTTAGCTTCAGCTTCTTTAATGGTGTATTTTTGCTTTTTTTCTTCGATTTCTTCATCTTTTTTTAAATAAACTTTTATGCCTAGCAAATTAAATAATTCCTTTTTAGAGGAAGTAAAATTTTCTAACCGATCCTTAAATAGTTGATGATCTATACCATCATAGTTAATCACTATATTATTTCTAACTTTGCCGGTCTTCTCCTTTACCACATAATTAAGGGGCACTTTAACATTAACCGTATACCAAACTTCGGCATAGACTTTAGCATTAGCACAAACATTACCTACTACTTCATCATTTAAATGAATATCACCATTTACTAATAAGTCATCTTTTTTTACATAATCGCCTAAATCAACTTGCATTTCTCCTTGAGTTAAACTAATGCTAGAAATAATACCATCTTTTTTAGCATAAACGTGGCAATAACTTTTTTCTGTCTTTGCCGGATTCATTATTCTTTCTTCAACTCTTACAACATACTTCATCCCTGTTTTAGTAATTTCAAGCCAATCTATTTCATCTAGATGCTGATCCCTTATCTTATCCTTTATTTTTTGTAATTCAGCAAAACTCTTGGCAAACCGAAATTTTTTAATGCCATTTGCTTCCAGCTCCTCTAAAATAAGATTTACTAATTGCTCATCATTATGTAATACTCTTATATCGACTATAAAAAAAGATGAAAAAAGCACTATCATGATAGCAAGAACAATCGCTAATATAACTAGTTTATATTTTTTAAGTGTCATTTTAAAATATAATGGTCCAGTATATCTAATCTTTTTCATTTTGACTGTTTTTAAATATTTGACCATTTTATCATAATCACTAGCTAATATTTTAATAATAAGGCCATCTTTTTCTTCTTTTACAGCCAAAACTTTAACATTTATTTTGCTTAATTTCAAAATTATATTATTTTTATTTTTATCGGTAATTTTAAGAAATAAATAACTATTCATATTGCTTACTTACCTCTTTAATAATACCACCTATTAACATTTCTTTTTTATCTAGTTGTTTAACAAGTAAGTTTTGGCCCTTAATTAATAAATTAAATTTAGCAAAATCAAGAATTATTTTTTCTTCGCCTAAAAAAATAATATCATAATAATTATAAACATATACTTCATTTTCGTACAATGCAATAAAATACTCTTTATCATATAAAAAATTACTTAGAGATTTAAAGATGTTCATATCATCACCAATAAATTATATGAAAAAAGGATAGATTTAATTTAACCTATCCTTTACTATTTTGCTAACCATAGCCATATCGGCATTAGTAATTTTTGCACTAACTTCATGCATAACTTTACCCATATCTTTGATAGAAGTTGGATTAAGTTCTGCAAATACTTCATCAATAATTTTGATGACTTCTTCTTGACTCATTTCTTCAGGCAAGTATTTACTTAATACTTCTATTTCTTTATTAAGGTTTTCTACCAAGTCATTTCTACCGTACTCAGTATATGCTTCGATTGAGTCCTTACGAACTTGGACTTGATGCTTAACAACTTTAATTGCTTCAGCATCATCAAGTTCGTGCATGGTGCCTTTGCGACTTTGATTAATAAATTCACTCTTTAGCATTCTTAAAACTGATAGAGTAAATTTATCTTGCGTTTTCATTGCTTCTTTTAAATCTTCATTAATTCTTTCAATCATAAAGACCTCTTAATTATGATTACGGCGACGAGAATTTTTAATGTTTTCTTTTTTTTCATTTCTTCTCTTTACGCCAGGTTTCTCATAACATTTTCTTTTCTTAAGCTCAGAAGGGACGCCACTGCGAGCAAATTTTGCTTTAAATTTCTTTAGAGCAAGATCAACATTACCATTTTGAACTACAACCTTTGTCATCAATATCCCTCCCTTCGTTAACTAGGAATATTATAACACTTGCCCCAATCTTTGACAAGAATTTTAATTAGCACTTACCAAATAGTCTTTTAAAAGTATATCCTATATCTTGACCAATGCCATATATAGTATTAATTAAAGATGTAACTGCAGAAACTAAAGATGCAGTAATTCCTGCTCCACCAATACATTTTAAAGCTTCATTCTTATCTATTCTCATTATCTACTACATGTAGGGCTAAAGAAAGCATTAACAAAGCCTAAAGCAAAGCTGATTATGGCGCCGATAGCTACACCAACACCAATGGTTAATTTAAAACCTCCAGCATAATTTTTAGCTTCATTAGCTGTTAAAATTTGCACTACTTTTCCTCCTTTCTAAAAGATAAGTTTAATTATCTTTTTAATTATTCTTTGCTTATTATAATAGAAAGTTATTTCAACGACTTCATTATTCTTAAATTCTTTAAAAGATTTTAAAGAATAAGTTTGATAGTTTATACTACCTTCAACTTGTAAATCCGATATTTCTTCAATTTCAATGGCATATTTTTCATCATCTATTTTTAAGTATTCACCTTTTTGTACTGCGTCAGAGTTATTAATGGGAATATCAATATATAGATGGTTATCAATGTATATTCCATAAGTTTTAAAAGAACTATATGCTTTAATTTGACATGATATAACTAGGTTTATTAAAATGATGATTATTATAAATGCTAAGACAAAATGCTTTTGATAAGGTATTTGATATAAACTTTTATAACGCCTTGGCATTGTTAATATTAATTACCCTTTCAAACATATTGTCTAAATTTTTATGAGAAACATAGATTAGGGTTTTATGAGGAAAACAATTCTTAATATTATTAATAATTTGTTTCTCAAGATAATAATCTGTTTCACTTAAAGCCTCATCTAAAACAAGAATATTGCTATCATTCATTAAAGCTCTTGCTAAAATAATTCTTTGTTTTTCACCCCCTGAAAGATTGCTATCATTATCAATACCATACTCGTAGCGAAATTGCTTATTTTTTACAATATCTTCTATAGCACACACCTCGCATACTTTATCAAAAAGAGCAGTCTGATTTTTATAAAAAAGGATATTGTTTTTAATGGTATCACTAAATATTTTTTCCTTTTGGCCAACATAACAAATATTATTTTTAATTGTCTTTAACGAATAATCTTTTAAGTTTTTCTTGCCGATTAAGATTTCACCCTCATCAGGAGTGATATTTTTTTGTAATAAATTGCATATTGTACTTTTACCACTACCGCTTTTACCTTTCAACATTACTTTTTCACCCTTTTTTATCGTTAGTGATAGCTTACTTAAAATATCACTACTCTTATCGTAAGAAAAACTTACATCTGCAAAAGTTATATCATCATTTACAAATTTTTCGGTTTCACCCATTACCTCCTCATCCAAATCTATAAATTCGCTAATCTTACGGAAGGAAGCGCGAAGAAAATTATATTTTGGTAAGATAGCCATAATACTTTTTATTGGATCAGTAAAATACATCATTATAGTATTAAAAGTTATTAAACTAATAATTGGTAGTTTACCCGTATAGACAAAATATAAACCTAAAGTATTAATCGCAAAGGTTCCTATCTCATCTATACTATTTTTGAGTGCGTTTAATAAAACCATAAATTTAGAAAAGCTATAATTATCATATAAAAGATTACATACATCTTTTTCTAAATTATTTAGAACTTTATCCGTTCTATCTAAGTTCTTAATGCTATGAATCATATCTAGATGTTCAATTAATTTAGCATTAACTATTGTTTGGAAGTTGATATTTTGTTTAATTCTCTTGTAAACATAAGAATTAGTTACTAAAGATAAAATTATATAGATAAGAATAATTAAGCAAAGAACTAAACAAAGTCTCATATCTATATAAAATAAACAAATTAGGCTTCCGACCGATAAAATCAAATTAAGAAGACAAGAAACAAATATTTCCGAAAATAAATCTTTAATACTTGAGATCTCATTTACCCGCGTAATAATTTCACCGGTTGATCTTTCACCAATAACTTTCAAAGGAAGGTGAAACGTATGAGTAATAAAATTACTTAATACATTAACATCAATATTTTTGTTAATATGATTTTCATATGAACTTTTGATATAACTTACGACAACTTTTGTAATAACAATTACAGCGAAAAGATAAATTGCCAATTTAATAATATTAATATCATAGCTATTCATAATCATCTCATATATAACTTTAAAATATAGACCTAAGGCTATTGTAAGGACCATAAGAATAAAAGTATAAAACAATATTCTTAAACATAATGGCTTATTCGTAAGTAAAATATTAAAAAATAACTGATAGATACTAGTCTCTTTTTCTAGACAAATGATTGGCTTATTAACGGCAAGTTCAAGAACAACACCCGTGAATATTTCATTAAATTCTTTAAGACTCATAGCAACTTTTCCTTTAGCTGGATCCATTACTAAAACTTTTTTGCCATAGCCATAAAGAACCATAAAATGAAGTAACCCATTGGGATATTTAACATGAACTATTGCTGGCAGTGCCACATTTTCTAGATTTTTATCAGAATATTTTTCCATAGAAGCATCAAAGCCGTAACTCTTAGCTGCTTCAGCCATGTGATAAATACTTGTCCCTTTTATAGTGGTATATGTATCTTCACGAATTTTTTCGACAGAAACATATCCGCCATAGTAACGAATAATTGATTGCAATGAGCAAGCTCCACAATCTTTGGCATCATGTTGGTTTACAATAATCATTTTTTTCATAAGGTCTTTTCCTCCCTTCTACATTTATATATACCGGGTCGAAGTCCAATTTCCTTTTTTTTATTGCATTTTTTTAAAAATTTTTTCATATAGTTAAAATAACAAGGAGGAAAAGTCTAAATGATTAACAAGCAAAATCTCTGGTTTATTACATTATTTTCTTTAGTTTTAATCTTAGGAATTTATTATGTTTCTTTACCAAGCAATGATACTTTAGCTTTAAAAGATACCGACAATACAACTAGTGCAGTTGAAATAAATGAAGATGATGTTATTGTAGCTTTAAAAGTTGAAGCTGAAGAAGAAATGCTTTCACAAATGGAAGATGCCCAAAAAGTTTTATTAGATTCATCAGCTACAGTCACTGCGAAAAATGAAGCCTATGAAAAATTACAAAATTTAAATAACAAAAAAGGAAAAATCGAGGAAATTGAAAAAAGAATCAAAGAAAAATTTGGCAAAGAAAGCTGTGTAACTATCGAAGGAAATAAAATTAATATTACCATATCTGACAAAGACCAAGGAACATCTTATGCCAATAAAATTATTAAAGAAGTACAAGGCTTGTACACTGAAGATATGTACATAACAGTTAAATTCAGTGGTTAATTAGGCTAAACCCTACACTTTCTTTTTGCTTTTATCATAAAATAAAATGGATAAGAAAGTGAGGCATATGGGTAACAAACTATTAACTAAAAGAGAAAAAGAAATTTTCGAACTTTTAGTTAGGAATAAATCAACTAAAGAAATTGCTTCTACTTTAGGCATAAGCGAGAAAACTGTAAGAAATCATATATCAAACACTATGCAAAAGTTAGGAGTAAATGGTAGATGTAATGCTATCATTGAACTTCTAAAGCTTGAAGTAATTTCGTTAAAATAAGTCAACCTATGTTGGCTTTTTATTTGGTATAAACTTTCCTAATTAACATATATTTTTATAGGTGATGTTATGCTTAAACGCAGTGCTATTAAAAGAATTATTGTGGCATCTTTAGCACTTGTAATTATGTTTTTATTCTATCTTTTCCCTAAAAGTGATGAATTAGCTATTCCTGAAGAAGTAATTTATGTTGATGAAGCATCTTTACCAATTTATGCTGTTCAAAAAGATGGTTATGTTGCTCGAAGTTTAGCTCCCAAAAATAATAAAGATGATGATATTAAATATATAATTGATTTACTAACTATTGATAGTGAATCTTCGGTTTTATTACCAAGTAGTTTTACAGCTTTAATTCCTCGGGGCACAGAAGTTATAGATTATACCATTGAAGATAAAATTTTAAAGATTAATTTTACAAAAGAATTTTTAAATGTTAAAGAATATAATGAAGAAAAGATGATTGAAGCTTTAACCTATTCATTAGTTGAACTTGACGGTGTTAAAGGCATCATAATATATGTAGAAAACTCTTTACTTGATCACTATCCTAATTCAGGAAAAGCTTTACCACAGGTCCTTGATCGAAATTTAGGTATTAATAAAGCCTATAATGTTTATGATATAAAAAATACTACTATGACTACAACATACTATATCGGCAAAGATGAAAATAATATTTATTATATCCCAATAAGTAAAATAAGTAATGAAAAAGCTGAACCTGTTGAGATTATTGTTAACGAGCTTAAAACCACACCGATTTATGAAACTAATTTAATAAGTTATTTGAATGCCTCTTATGAACTTAAAGATTATCAAATTTTAGAAGATAATATCAGTTTATCTTTTAATAATGAACTTCTCGCCGGACTTACAGATAAAGAAATAAATGAGCAAATAAAATATACTTTAGCTCTTTCTTTAAGAGATACGTATGATATTAGCCAAATAGATATTACAATTAATTAAAGACCGCTTAGCAAAATTGCTTGAAATTTAAGGCCTCTTGTTATATAATCTAGTTGTGCTGTCCTCGTAGCTCAGCTGGATAGAGCAACCGCCTTCTAAGCGGTCGGTCAGTGGTTCGAGTCCACCCGGGGATACCATAATTAATAAAAAACTCGAGCTATAATAGTTCGGGTTTTTATATTGCGCTATTTTTATATATAGACTAAAAATTATATTATAAAAAAATACTAGCGTTTAAAACTAGTATTTAATTTCATGATTTAGCATTTGCCTAACAGGATCATTACATATTTTAGCCTTATAACATCTCATAATCTCTTTTTTAAAAATATCATCCCATTGTTCTTTATATCCCGCAAAGCTTTTTTCTCCCACGATTATATAGGGTACTTGGTCAATATCATCTTTAAAATAAGATGCTACATCAAGCATTAATTGCTCACTATTTTCATCAAAAGTATGCCAGTTTTCATCATAAATCTCAACAAAATTATAGGCAAACATATTGGCATAATCTTTATCATTTACTAAATTTCCAAAAAACTCATTAGCATTTTCACAGGCTTCACAACCTTTTTTAGCAAAAACATATACTTTTACTTTTTTAGTACTTTGCGACACTATTTTCTCAGCTTTTTCGCCATAATCTATAAGATAATCTTTTTTTAAAGTACAGCTAGTTATTAAAAATAGGCTCCAAAGAAGCAAACCAAATTTTTTCACTTTACTCCTTTACGGCAATGCCATCTAGGCTAAAACTTTTAGCGTCTGTAACTTTAACTTTAATTATCTTACCAATTAAATCTTTATCGCCTATTACGTTTACAAGTTTATAAGTATCCGTATAGCCGTATAATTTTGTATTATCTTTTTCACTTAGGCCAAGAATTAAGACTTCAACTTCTTTACCTAATAATTTTTCATTATTTATTTTAGAATATTTATTTACTACTTCATTAAGGCGTTGTAGCCTTTTTTCTTTTTCGGCTATAGGTACATTATCTTGCATGAATGATGAAGCGGTTCCCTTTCTTTCGGAATAAATAAAAGTATAGGCTCCATCATATTTACAATACTCTACAACATCTAAAGTCTTTTGAAAATCTTCTTCTGTTTCACCGGGGAATCCAACTATTATATCGGTGGTAATACTTACTCCTGGTATTTTAGCTTTCATTTTATCAAATAAATTCTTATATTCCTCTACCGTATATCTTCGATTCATTCTTTTTAATATGCCATCACTACCTGATTGAATAGGCAAATGAATATATGGCATAATATTGGCATACTTAGCAATAATATCTATCATTTTATCCGTAAAGTTCCAAGGATGAGAAGTTACAAATCTAAGGCGAGGAATACCTAGCTTAGCAACATTTTCCAAAAGGTCTGCAAAATCATAATCAAGATTTAAATCCTTACCATAAGCATTAACATTTTGTCCAAGCAAAGTTATTTCTTGATAGCCATTTTGAACAAGATGAGAACACTCTTCAATGATATTTTCCATCTTCCGGCTTCTTTCTCTGCCACGTGTAAATGGGACTATGCAATAAGTACAAAATTTATCACAACCATACATAATATTAACCCATGCACATATTTTAGAATCTCTTTCATAATTAACATTTTCTGGTACAATATCACTATTAGAATAAACTTCAATATTTTGGCCGGTCTTTTTTTCAATTAATAATTTAGGTAAATCATATAAATTATTAGTACCTACTAAAATATCAACATATTTATGATTTAACATAATATCTTCTGCGACATCTTCTTGAGAAGCCATACATCCCGTTATAGCAATGATTAACTCAGGATTGGCTTTCTTTAAATGTTTACATCTTCCTAAATAGCCCATGACTTTTTCATGAGCATTTTCTCTTATCGCACAAGTATTTAGAACAATAACATCAGCATTTTCTAAAGTATCGGTAGCTTCCATACCAAGCATGGTCATATAGCGTTTAATTTGCTCACTATCATGAACATTCATTTGACAACCATAAGTTCTTAAAAAGTATTTTTTACCTTTATATACTTCATCATAATTTATATTAATATCTAAATATTTTATATCAACTTTTTCTCTATTTTTTGCTTCATTATAATTTGGTAATTTCACAAAAGACCACTTCCAAACGTATTATAACAAAGATAACTATAATTTGAAAGAGGGTTTTGGATGACATGGGAATTAGTATAAAAAGAAATAAAATATGATAAAAATTGGATAGAATGATATGAAAATGGTAAAAAAATACCAAAACCCGTCTTTCAATTGACATTATACACGGTCAAAAAAATAGTTCAATACTTTCGACAAAACTTGTCAAAAACTGACGAATTACCTCCTTGCGATTTAAGATTTTTTTAATTTATTTATAAAGTTTATTATATGATAGAAAAATGATACCCCATATACATATTCGCCAATAAGTTCTTCAACATAGCCATTAAAGCCCGTTTTAAAAAGATATATGCCATAGTCTTTATCATTTTTATCAAAATTGCCTGTTATGCCATAAAAGTTATAACGATCAAAGCCATTATTAATAGCATACTTAATCATTTCCCATTGAATAAGATATTGAGAATTATAAAACATATATTCTTCATAATTACCACTTGTAAGGTATATAACTTCTGGTTTAGTAAGCATAAACATCGAACTAGAAAGATTTATGATATTACCCTTTTCGTGACGAATTTTCTCAGCTTGTTTAATTTTCTTATCAATAGTTTCAATGTCAAAGTCAATATTTTTTCTTTTGCCATCATTATGAATATTATCACTTAAGGCATTTCTTTCTCTTAGCTTTTCTTGTTTTTCTTTTTCAAGATTTTCAATATGATTAGCTAGGTTTAGGCTAGTTAACATAAATTTAATTTCTCCTCGTGGATGAAAAGCATCATATAAATTTTCATAATAACTTAATTTTCGAATGCCAAACCCTTTTCTTTGACTTGTTTTTTCCATTATATTATAAAATTGAGGTATCTCTTCTCTAGTAAGTTCTTTAATTTCAATGCCATTTTTTAAAGTTTTCTTAATTGTATTTCGGGTATTTGCTTTCATATTATTTAAAATATCTTCTTCGCTTTTACCTTTAACATCTAAAACATACATCCATTTTACTTGTTTCATTTTATTATCAGGAACTTTTTTATAGCCTAAAGATAAAAGACTTTCTATTATTTCCTGATTATCTATGCCATTTTCAACTATTTCGCCAGCACTGTTTCTTTCTTTATTAATGACATAGGGATCAATTCTAAAAACATACCCCTTATGCTTTTTAACATATTTTTTTAAATTATCCGTAAAAAATTTAACTAATTCTTTATTATGGTAATCTACTAAAAGCCCCCGGGGGGCATAATATTCTTTTTTACCAAAGTATCTTACAATAAAAGTAAACATGGAAGCTGCCACTACTTTATCATTATCTTTTACACCTAAATAGACAACTTGCCAGCCCGACTTTTCTCTTATTTTGCCCATTTCTGGAGTTTGCATAAAGGTTCTTTGGGGTGATTTATCTAAAAAGTTTCTAAATTCATTTTCTTCTAGTTCACAAAATTTCATAAGACTTACTCCCTTCATTAATCTATTTAAATTATATTAAATATTCTTTTATTTAGCAATTAAAAAGAAGTTAAATTAATAACTGCTTTTTAAAAGTCATCATTCATTAGAAAAGCGAAATCCTACCTCAGAATAATTCCTTTATTCGTAGAGATTATATATTTATTGCCACCTTTAGCTAAATAATTTAACATTCTTACAGGAATCCTCTAAATATAAAGTTTTTTTGTTGGATTGGAAAAAGTTTTTATTTTTAAAAGTTTTTTTGCTCAACTGGAAAAACTTATATTTCTAACGAAACATACTAATGAGTATTTAAAAATATTATTGATAATCTATATTATTTTCATTACACCAATCAATGGCTATTTTTTTATATTTTTCATCTCTAAACTTATACCATTTTTCTATAATTCCAAAATTTATACAACTAGCTTTAAATCTTTGAAAAGCTCCTTTACCATCAAGAGCAATTAACAGCTGATTACGTATAATCGTATCATCAGTTGTATCTGCAAAATTTTTCATCATCGAATATTCATCTATTTCATATTTTGAAGGTAGCATTATAGATTTTGCAAATAATTCATCTAATTCATCTTCATTTAAATTTTCATATTCCGCTATGTTAGACATAAATATTTCTTTATTGTCGGGATTATAGTAAAAATCTATTACATCATTTGCTTCTTCCAAAGCTTCAATTATATCATCTAATTTAACCATAACATTTTCTCTTTTTAAATACTTTATTATATCTTTTTAGTTTGTTTTTCGATTTTTTCTTTACCACCCATATATGGTCTTAAAACTTCCGGAATATTAATGCTACCATCTTCATTATAATTATTTTCCACAAAAGCTATTAGAGCTCTTGGACTAGCAAGGACAGTATTATTTAATGTATGAACAAAGTATGTTCCTTTTTCTCCTTTTGTTCTAATAGAAAGTCTTCGGGCTTGAGCATCTCCTAAAGTTGAACAAGAACCTACTTCAAAATATTTCTTTTGTCTTGGGCTCCAAGCTTCAACATCACATGATTTAACTTTTAAATCGGCAAGATCGCCTGAGCAACACTCCAAAGTCCGAACCGGAATATCTAAACTTCTAAATAATTCTACCGTAGCTTTCCACATTTTTTCATACCAAGTAAAGGAATCTTCAGGTTTACATATAACAATCATTTCTTGTTTTTCAAATTGATGAACACGATAAACGCCTTTTTCTTCAAGACCATGAGCTCCACCTTCTTTTCTAAAGCATGGCGAATAAGATGTTAAGGCAATAGGAAGTTTATCTTCATCAATTATTTGTCCTAAAAAACGCCCAATCATTGAGTGTTCACTTGTACCAATAAGATATAAATCTTCGCCTTCAATCTTATACATCATAGCTTCCATTTCAGGAAATGACATAACGCCCTCGACAACTGAAGCATGAATCATAAATGGTGGCACACAATAAGTAAAGCCTTTATCAATCATAAAATCCCGAGCATATGTAAGCATGGCACTATGAAGACGAGCAATATCGCCGGTTAAGTAATAGAAACCCTCTCCAGAAGTACGACCTGCACTTTCCTTGTCAAGACCTGCTACACCATTTAAGATATCAGCATGATAGGGAATTTCATAGTCAGGAACAACTGGCTCACCAAATCTTTCATTTTCAACATTTTCACTATCATCTTTACCAATAGGTACACTTTCATCAATAATGTTGGGGATAACTAGCATAATGTCTTTTATTTGTTTAGCAAGTCTTTCCTCTTCAACCTCAAAACCGGCGATTTTAGCATTTACTTCATTAACTTCTTTTTTAATATTATTAGCTTCATCTATTTTCTTTTCTCTCATTAAAGCTCCAATAGAATCACTTAATTTATTTCTTTGGGAACGAAGTTCATCTACTTGGGATTTAATTTCCCGATATTTTATATCCTTTTCATAAACTTCATCAACTAAAGGAAGCTTTTCATCTTGAAATTTCTTCTTAATATTTTCCTTTACTAAATCCCTGTTTTCTCTAATTAAATTCATATCTATCATTTTGATCACCCTTTCTTAAATAAAAAAGCACCCATATTGCAAGGAGCAAATAATGCGGTGCCATCCTTTAGATAACTTAATTAATTTAACGAGCTTAGTACCCGGGACGGATTAGGTCCTCTTGGAAAGGAGATTCATAGATTATTATTTACTAACTTCCACCATACGTTAGTTCTCTTTAAAATAAACCTCTACTACTAATCTTTCTTTAACGATTTACGTCCTCATTGTAGCATTATTTATAACCTTTTGCAAGAATAATACTTATTATTGTTATTTAAAATTGAAAGTGCCCATAAATATTTGTCATGGGAAACAAGTCATTAAATTATATGACTACAAATTTTTACATTTGATTTATTATTCTCATAAGTTTATTA
>CANQIK010000028.1 GCA_947624085.1 uncultured Bacilli bacterium | reverse complement strand
AAAAAAAAAAAAAAAAAAAAAAACAAGATTATTCCTAATCTTGTGTGTCAATTGACGTGAAGTTTTTTGTTTTATTCACTAATTTGTTGTTTATCTTTTGGCTTTTCATTATCACTAGCTTTAGACTTTAAAATCTTATTTATTATTACATAGATAATTATCATGACAATGCCTACTGCTATACAAATAATACCATATTTAATAAAGAGATTTTCTGAGTTATCAAAGAATGGTTTTATAAAAGCTAATTTATCTTTAAACAAAGTATCAACGCCAAGCATTAATATTACTTTTAAAATTAAGCTTACTATACCTACTATAATAATAGGAATACCTAAATATTTTAATGGTTTAATAAAGCTCCATGTAAATAATGCTTCAATTAAATAAGATAAAATTAAGAAAGCAATAAACCAAAGAATTATACTTTGACCTGTTATAAAATTATAAGCCTCTAGCATTTTGAACCTCCTTATTAACTTCACTAATTACCTCGTTTAAAAAATCCGTTACTTCTTGATAATTATCTTCAGTTAATTCTAATACGCCTAAAGCGTCTTTTACTTCATCATTAGTTACTACTTTTATTTCTTCTTCATTAGCAATAGCTTCAATTACTTCATTAGCTTTATCGCCTATAAATTCACGTAATTTCTCATCATTAACAATTTCTTCGGCCTTTTCTTTATCGATACCAGCTTTTTCCATTTCATTAGTTATAGCCTCACTTAAAGTAATATTTTCATCATAATCTGCAAAATAATCATTAGTTCCTAAATCTTCAACTTTTATAGCTTCCAAATCAATTTTCTTTAATGAGCTAACTAAAAAATCACGACTAATAAAGGTTCTTGTAAAAAATAAACTTAAAAAACATAATGATATAAATACAAATAATATCGAATATATACTAGCAAATATCTTTCCAACTATTTTCATTTCTGTCTCCTTAAGAACATTATAACATTTATAAAAAGAAAAATCTCTAAAAAAGAGATTTAACAACATTTTCTATCATATACGTTTTCAACTACATTTTCTTCTGTTGTACTAAATGCTGGGGTAAATGTATGACGATAAACGTGATGGTTAATTATTTTTGTATTGCAAGGTTTGATATGAGGAACCTCATAGCAGATATATCTGTGGCAAACCTTTTCTTCAGGACATTCATAAACAGGACATAGTTTATTATTGCAACAGCCCATAGGCATAGTGGCTTGCATATCTTCCATATCCATGCCTTCACCAAAATTTGGCATTGTATCAAAATTCATTTTAGTAAATCCTCCTTTTGGTGTATTTTATGCCAAGGATAGTAAAGAGAATGGGCAAAAACCTCATAATTTTTAGAGTATTATTTTGCTTTAGTTAATATTTCCTTAGTTTTAAAATAATAATCACAACCACTTACAACACTTAAAACAGTAGCAATTATTATACAGAATAAGGCTAAATCAAAATGAACAAGGACAAATGGTAAATTACCAAATAAAGTTAGCGTAACACCTGTCATCATAAAAGCGGTTTTAACCTTGCCAAGCCAAGAAGCTCCTACAACAGTACCTTTATTACCACACATCATCTTACACGTGTCTACAATAATATCTCTTGTAATTATAACAACCGGAACTACTAAAGGAATAGCTCTTTGATAAGCTAATATTATAAGAACACCATTTACTAAAATTTTATCAGCAATAGCGTCAAGCATTTTACCTAAATCCGTAACTTGATTATTTTTTCTAGCTAAATAGCCATCTAAACGGTCAGTAAGACTCGCAATTAAAAATAATATTCCGGCGATAATATAAGATAAGTCTAAAGCTGGCATTTCCCATTTAAATATGGATGTATAAATAGGCCAATCGGCAATCCAACTGCTAAAGGGAAGCATTAAGATTATCATAACAAGAACGGATAAAATAATTCTTGTTATTGTTATTTTATTTGGTACGTTCATTATAGGTACTCCTCTCTGAAATCATAATACTGCTTGCAAATTTTTTAGTTAATTGTCTAATACACCAAAAGATAGAAAAAAGAAAACATATCACTACAATTGTAAAAGTAAATATATATAGCCAATTAATTTTTTTCTTTTCCGTTTTTGTATAAGGACTAACAACTTTTTGTTCTTTAGACTCTTCTTCTATTTTTTGATTAGCACTTACTTGTTTTTCGATTTCTTTAACCGGTATCTTTGAAGTTAATTCAAAAATATACTCATTAAATTGTTCAATTATTTTTTCAGCGTCTAAACCAAGATATTTAGCATAATTAAAGACAAATTTTTTCAGTTCAAAAACATCAGGAAAGGCTCCTGTTCGACCATCTTCAATATTTTCTAATATAGCTTCTTCAATCGAAAGATCTTCACTTACTTCTTTAAGGGATATGCCGGCAGTTTCTCTTGTTGTCTCAAACAAATTACCTATCTCTTCCAAGAAAATTCACTTCCTTATAAAAATAAATAATATCTTATAAGCCATGTTCTGTACTTTTTCAAGTGACAAACATTTATCTATGCTACTAAATAGCATCCAGTCGCAAGTTCAATTCCCTTTGACTAGTTCCCCTACCAAAATTTGGGTTTCTCACTCGTGGGGTTTACCACGTTCCACTCCTTTTATTGCTAAAAGTCTCGTCTCTTTGGCACTTTTATACCTACTTATTTCTATTTTAGAAATGTTCGGAGCCGTTAGCAAAGCTACCCTAAGTTATTTTTTCCTTAGGCACGATCATTACATTCATCTCAGAATGTGTGAGCATGGACTTTCCTCTACAACTAAAGTTGCAGCGTTTGTCTAGATATTATTCGTTTTTCCCGTATACAACTTTTTCTAGTTGACTAATTCTTCGTAATAAATCAACATTAGTAACTGCTTTAGGACTTGAAGCAACATCGCTTTCTGCTTGAGCTAATGCTTCTTGTAATCTTCTTATTTCTTGTTTTAAGGTATAACTATCTTCTGTTAAATCTTTAATTTGCTTTTCCAAATCTCTAATAATATTATTATATTCGGTATAGTCCCGGATTATCATGTCTAAATATTTATCAACTTCTTGAGGGCGATATCCTCGCGCATCAATTTTAAAATCATGTTCTAAAATTTCTTGAGGAGTTAAATAAATTTTATCATTATACATCCTTAGCACCTTCTAACATAGAAATTATAGCAAATACCCTCTTTACTTGTCAAGTTTGGTAGCCACGTTAAAATCGAGCAAAAAGATACATTCATCAACCTTATATATTAGCTTATTTATTAAATAATCAATACCCAAAATAAATCACCTTTTCTATATATTAGTTTATTCAAAATTAATAAGCAAGACTTTCGACAAGAAAAGACAAAATATTTTAATAAATTTTCATTTAATATTTTCCTTTTTTTTGATATAATTTTGTAAGGTGATTGTAAGTAATGAATTACCCTAATAATATTAAGAAAGAATACAACAAACGTGTAACTTATGGCAACCGGGGAATGGATTTAGAAAATCTTATAAATATGGCTAATGAAACATATATTGATAATAATATAGCTATTATTTATAAAAAACCAACACCTATTGGGATTGTTAAAGTTGACTATAGTAAAAGTAAGATAACTGAAGCTTATTATAAAAGTCCTTCAACACTAGATTATAACGGTGTTTATAAAGGCTATTATATTGAATTTGATGCTAAAAGCACTACTAAACCTTTCTTACCCCTTTCCAATATTGCCACGCATCAATTAAAACATATTGAAAGAGTACTAAATCATGGTGGTATTATTTTCTTATTAATTATGATATATGATGAATGTTATATTTTATCAGGAAAAAATGTCTTAGATTTTATTGCAAGTAATAAGCGAAAAAGTATTCCTTATGAATATATAAAAGATAAAGGTATTAAAGTGCCATATAGTTATTTAAAAGGTGTAGAATATATTAAAGGTCTTGATACTTTAATAAAGGAGAATTAAGTAATATGAAAAAATTAGGTAAAATTAAAGAAAAAGTTAAAAATAATATTAAGCAAAAAGGTGTTGGTCAATTTGTTTGGAGCTGTATTTTAGTCTTTTTGATTATTATTACAAGTGCTTGTTTATTATTTGCTTTATATATTATTATCAGTGCTCCTAACTTTGATAAAGACGCCCTATATTCTAAAGAAGCTACTATTATTTATTGGGCAGATGGTAGTGAGATGGTTAGAATTGGTCATGAAAATAGAGAACTAGTTTCTTATTCCGATTTACCTCAGGTTTATATAGACGCTTTACTTGCTACTGAAGATAGTCGTTTCTTTCAACATAATGGTCTAGATGTTGGCCGGTTTTTAAAAGCTTCTATTGGCCAAGTTCTCGGTAATGGTTCCGCGGGTGGGGCCTCTACTATCACAATGCAATTAGTAAAGAAAAACTATACGAATAGTGAAACCAAGGGTATTGAAGGTATAATCAGAAAATTTACCGATATTTATATGGCCGTGTTTAAAGTTGAAAATACTTATACCAAAGAAGAAATATTAGAGTTCTATGTTAATTCCCAATGGTTTGGTCATGATAATAACGTTAATACCTCCGGTATTTTTGGGGTTGAAACAGCCAGTCAATACTTCTTTGGTAAATCAGTTAGTGAAATAAACTTAGCCGAAGCTTCTATCTTAGTTGGTATGTATCAAAACCCTAATAATTACAATCCTTATTACTATCCTGAACAATGTCGAACAAGACAAAAAACCGTTTTACAATTAATGGTTAATCATGGTTATATTAGTCAAGAAGAAATGGATGCCGTATTAGAAATACCTATAGAATCATTACTAGGTGATGGAAATACTAGTAAAAATAGTGAATCTAATGAAGTTCAAGATGTTATTGACTATGTAAAAGAAGAAGTTATAAGTCTTACAGGTAAAAACCCTTTTGAAGTACCAATGAAAATATATACAACGATTGATAAAACTAAACAAGATGTTTTAAATGATATTGAAAATGGTAATTATTGGAAAGAATATCCTACCGAAGATAATATTAATATCGATCAAGAAGGAATTGCGATAACCTCTGTTGATGATGGTTCTGTAGTAGCTTTATCAGGTGGTAGAAATTATACGGCTCGAACATATAACCGGGCTACTTATGTAAAAAATCAACCTGGTTCTTCAATAAAACCAATTATGGATTATGGTCCTTATTTTGAATATTTAAATGGTTCACCAGGTGATTATGTATTTGATATGCCATATACTTATTCAGATGGTACCTCTATTCAAAATGCCGATATTAGTTATAAAGGATTAATTACGGTAAGACAAGCCCTATATGAATCAAGAAATATACCTGCTTTACAATTATTCCAAAAAGTAATGGCTAAAGATCCTAATTTAATTCCTAATTTACTTCATAATGTAGGTATTGATTATGGGGCAAGCTTATATGAATCGGCTGCAATCGGTGGTTTTGAAGGCGTTACCCCTTTACAAATGTCGGCTATATATGGCATGTTTAGTAGAGGGGGAACATATATTGCTCCATATGTTATTAAGCAAATTGAATATGATGATGGTACAACATTTGAATATAAACCTGAGAAAAAACAAGTTCTTAGTGCAGAAACTTGTTATATGTTAACATCCGTTTTAATGGATATGGTTAAATATGATAATGCGGCTTATACTTCCTCAAGTAATCCTCCTGTAGCTGTAAATGGCACTGAAATAGCAGGTAAAACTGGTACTACTTCTTTAAGAGAAAATGACCAATTAGCTTTAGGCGTACCTAATGGAACAACTCCTGACAACTGGTATATAACTTATGATTCTGAATATGCTATAGCCTTTTGGTATGGTTATGATACTATAACGCCTGAGCATTATGCCGAAGTAAATTCCTCATGGTACTTAAAAAGAAATGTAATGTCTGCTTTAGCAAGGGGTATTTACTCGCCTAACAAGAAATTTAGTAAGCCTAGTGAAGTAGTCTTTATTGAAGTTGAAAAGGATACCGTTCCTCTTCAATTACCATCTGAAACTACCCCAAGTGATATGCGGACCTCTGTTTATTTTAAAGAAGGAACTGAACCAACAGAAGTTTCACCTCGCTATGCTCTTTTAGAGGCTCCTAAATCGGGTAGTTCAAAGATAAGCGGTAGTAAAGTAACTCTTACTTGGAATAAAGTGGCAACGCCTAAAGCTATTGATTCAGCCTACCTCCAAAAACAATTTAATGATAACTACGGTAAATGGGCTAATACTTATTACGAAAAACGAATGGAAGAAAATAGCTCACAGTTCGGAAGGGTTGGCTATGAAGTATACTCAAGAAGTTCTGATGGAACTTTAACCGATTTAGGTTGGTACTCAGATAATAGTTATACACAAAGCATTGAAGCTGGAAAATCCTATACTTTTGTTATTAAAACAGCATATGAAAAATGGAAAGGCAATGCATCTGATGGCTTAATTATATCAGTTAAAGCTTCAGGCACTGTAACTCCTAGTGATGACGATGATGATACGGATGTTAAAATTCCTAGCACTACTACACCAACGCCTAGTGATGATGACGATGATGTTGTGGTAAAACCAAATAATAATCAAAGTAGTAATACTACTGTTTCCGATGAATTAGATTAACAAAAAATACTGATTAATTATCAGTATTTTTATTGGGACAATTTATTAAACAGGTAGCACATTTAGGATTTTTAGCTGTACAAGTATATCTTCCTAAAAGTAAAAGTTGATGATTTACTTTATTATACTCTTCTTTAGCAAATAATTTCATTAACTTTTTTTCTATCTTTTTAACATCAGCAGTCTTAACTAAATTAAGTCGATTAGCAACTCTGGTAACATGGGTATCAACTGCCATGGTTGGCACATTGTATAGTTCAGATAAAACAACATTTGCCGTTTTATGCCCTACCCCCGGTAAAGATTCTAAATAGTCTCTATCTTGAGGAACATGACCGTCATAATCATTTAATAGACGCCCTGCTATTTCTTTTAAATATAAAGCTTTTTTCGTATATGAGCCTAGGGAATGAATTTCTTTTTCAAGAATATGCAAATCTATATTACTTAAATCCTTTAAAGAATATTTTTGAAAAAGTTTACTAGTAACTTCATTTACTCTTTTATCAGTGCACTGAGCGGAAAGCATAACAGCAATAAGTAGTTCATAATCATGATGATAAATAAGTTCACATCTAGGACTTGGAATCATAAGATCAAGTTTATTTTTTAAATCAGTAATATCAGTCTTCATCTAACCAATTATAATCAAAGACTTTAGTTTCGTATAATTCTGCAGGGTCTTCATCTTCCGCTTGATGTTTTATATGATTATCGACATCCTTTAAGTCTTTAAATCCTTTCTTTTTCCATTCAAATAATACTTTATCAATATAACGAAGAGTAGGTACACCATTATAGTTAGCTTCTTTTAAAGCTCCTAAAATAAGTTCTTCACTATAGCCTGAGGTAAGCCAAGCATTAATAAGTTCTAAATCCATGCCTGTTAAATTATGGCCATAATTTTCTTGAAATTTACTATAGAAATCATCTTTTTTATTTTGTTCTTTCTTTTTATTTTCATTTTCTTTAATACCATTATATAAATTATCTAAAGATACTTTTTCAATTAACTTACCCCGATTATCCTTTTCTGGATTAATAGTGATAAGTTTCTTTTCCATAAGACTACCAAAGGCCGTTAAGACATCTTGTTCAGAAAGACAAGTTGCTTTGGATACTTTTCTAACGTCAAAAGATTGTTCATATTCATTATCAAAATACATTAATACAATAAATTCATTTAATGATAAATCTCTTCTTAAAGTTTCTTTTAAGAAAATTGTCTCTACTATAAATTTTTTATTATCTTTATCCATTATGCTCACTTCCCATTATGTATTTTATTAAATCCTTTTTTTTATTTTTTAAATTACCATTTAATATTTGCTTTTTAAGATCATTTATAATTTCAGTTACTTTTTTACTAGGCTTGATATTTAATAAAGCTATTATTTCTTTACCCGTTATTTGAATATCTTTCATAGATTTAATAGGTAAATGTTTATACCGATTATTAAGAGTTTTCTTATCAATGCCCATTATTTCTCCGGCTACCTGGCAGACGTATAAACCATTATTAAAGAGGGAAAAATTATTTATTTCTGGCATTTTAAGAAGGTGTTTTATCTTATCAATACTATCTTTTTCTGCTTTACTAAAAGTTATAGTATTATCTATTTGGGCCCACATCCCAAGTATATCCCTCGTATATTTAACCTCACTATACGCAAGATTAAGACAATCTTTAAGACCAGTTTCTTGAAGTAAATCAAGCCCTTTTTGATAATTAGGCGAACTTAATATTTTAGTAAGTTCTTCTTTTATACGGTCACTACTTAAAGTTTTTACTTTATCTTTATGTTTAACTATTGCAGTATATGTTTCATCTTCAATAGTAAAATCTAAAGTACAAGCAAATCTAATTGCTCTTATAATTCTTAAGGGATCTTCAATAAACTTTTGCGAGGCATTACCTAGCGATCTAATTAGCTTTTTAGCTAAGTCGTCTTTAGCCGATAATATATCTATCAAGTGCCCATTTTGATCCATGCATAAGGAATTAATAGTAAAATCTCTTCTTTTAATATCTTCGTCTAAACTATTTACATATTCTATTTCAACAGGATTACGTCCTTGATAACGTAGCTCTTTGCGATAAGTAGTAATATCAATATTATATTGCTTAATTTTAAAATTAAAGCCTCCATAGCCATTGGGTTTTTGATTAAGAGAAAAGATACTCATTATTTGTTTAGGTAAAGCATTAGTGCAAATATCAACATCATAAGTTTTTTTACCTAAAAGAATATCACGGACATAGCCCCCGACTACATAAGCTTCATAGCCCTTACTTTCAATGCTTTTTAGAATATTTTTTACTATCTTATCCATATATTCTCCGCATTTTTTATTGTACCATAACTTAGGTTATATTTCGATAGTATTTAATTAGGAATCAGGATTAATTTTTGCTTTTTTTAAATAATCAATGTCATATTCATCTAAATCATTTATCGTTATTTTTCCGGCAGTTAAAGCTTTCTTAACATTTTCTTTTTGATCATTATAATAAGTTACAATTACATAGCTTGAATTAATACACTCAAAATAATACTCATAGTTATCATCTTCATAAAATAGTTCTAAAGCGCTAGAGCATTTAAAACCCTCTTTTTCTTTTGAAGTATCAATAATACTACTAACTTCTTTATTAGTCTTTTTTTTAGGAGCAGTTCCCGGGCAATTATAACCCGATAATTTAATTTTTTGGGTAAGCGTAATTTTACTATTTTCTTCCAGACAATAAAAACTATCGATGAATAAGCCTCTTTTTACATAGCTTTCACTACCTAAATAAGGTGTTTTCCAGCTAAGAATGGGGCTTTTGTGCAAAGCTAAAGCTACAATAGTATCGCCAATAACAAAAACTAATAAAAATAAGACTAGGGTAATAACAATATTTTTAACTTTATTCTTTTCTTTATGATCATCATAAGCACTTGTTAATAAATCGGTATCACTATAGTATTCAGTGTTATCTAAGAAAGTATCTACACTAACACCTAAAGCTTTAGCTATTAAGGGTATTTCATTGAAATCAGGTATTACATCACCTTTTTCCCAGCTTCTAACAGTAATAATAGTGGCCCCCGTTCGTTTAGCTAAGGTATTAACACTAATTCTATTTTTCTTTCTTAAGTTATGAATTTTTTCCCCAATATTCATTTTTCCTTCCTTTTTATTTTAATGTAGTTAATCTTTTCTTTTACCATTATATCATGTTCTATTTTCTTTTCTCTTCTAATCTTTTTAAAAAACCACACGTTTGACATAGCTTACATACTAATTTATTATTTTTAAAGCCCGCTTTTATTTCCTTAGTTAAAGGCTTATTTAATATATCTTCTAAAGACTCATCAAAGATATTACCTAAAGAAATATCGCCGTTATGATCTAGACAGCAAGGTACTACTGTGCCATCGGCTAAAATGGCAAGTTGCTCTTTTAAAGCTAAACACCGACCCTTATCAATAATTTTATCCTTCGTAATATCTGGCCATGTAAATTCCATATCTTGATTAATATAAACATGTTCTTTTATCTTAATAAATTCATGTTCTTTTAATAACTCTTTTAAATTAGGGATTTTATAATAGGTTTCTATACTATCAATAATTTCATCATTAATACTATTATCTTTAATAGAATTTAAATTCCATAAACGAAAAGATATTATTTTGCCCTCTAATAAACTAACACTTTTGTAAACATTATTTAAGTATTTTTGGCAATCTAAATTATTTTGCTTGGCACTATGTAAAGATATATTTAATTGCCTTAAAGCTTTAGCATTTCTTAATATTTCTACTTTTTCTGGTAGTAAAACCCCATTAGTGGTGATATTACATTTCAGGTTATTAGCTTCTAAGATAGTGAGAAAGTCTTGTAAATTATTATGCAAAAGAGGCTCTCCTTTAACATGAAGGCATACTAAATTAGTATAACCTTTTATTTTAGCTATAACTTCAGCAAATTCCTCGGTATTCATCGCCTTTTTGCCTCTTTTTGTAGCAGGACAAAATTTACAGTTAAGATTACAAATATTAGTTATTTCAATATATATTTTTCTAAACATAATAAAACCTTTTGTTTATATTATAGCTAATTTTTCTTTTCAGATATAGCATAACTTTGCTCAATTAAAGTAAATATTTCTTTGTTATCAACGGTATTATCAAGCGTTATTGTTATCCAGCTTTTTTTGTTCATATGATACCCAGGATATACACCTTTGCAAGATAATATCTCATTTATAGTTTCTTTAGGATATCTTAAATCAATTATCTCTATTAACTCATCTGAATTTATTCCTAATTTATTTTGGGGTATCCGCATTAAAAGACCATACCATTTATTATTATTTTTATTACGCCAAATGGCAGCATCGGGATATTTTTCCCAAAGAAATTCTAAATCATCATTATATTTATCTTTAATATAACTAATTATTTCCTGTGTTTGTACGCTTTTAAAAACATTCATATTAGTGCACTTATTAATAATGTCAGTTATAATGCTATTGTATTCTTCTCTTATTTTGCCGACAAAATTTCCTGAGGCATTAGGGACATCTACTAAAACATATTCATCATCAACATCTAAGTCATAAACTTTAGCAATTTGTGTTTTTTTCGTTATTTCTACAATAACTTTAAAGTGCTTATTACTTAATATTTTTTCATAGATATATTTTTTGTCTTTTAAAGTAAATCCATATTCTATTAATTTATTGTAATCTATAGTTTTATTTGTTAATAATTTGTTTAATATTTTCATAAGACCTCTTATATTTTAAGAACTACCCTTGCGATGTCAATAAAGCTTTCTACTTAATATTATAGCACTTTACCTTTAGTACTAAAAAGAGCACAGTGTTATGCTGTACTCTTCTCTTCATATTTTTCTTTGCCTATTTCTAAGGCTTGATCTACATCTATCCAAAATCTTTGAAATGGCTTACCATTTTCAGGATCTATAATTTCATTTTCTAAAACACCCCCATTATTTAAAATTGTTTTAGCAGAACCTACATTATCCTTATAACAAGCAAGTAATACTTTTTCAATGCCTTTTTCTTTGCAAAACTTTAAATCACAATATAATTGATAATTATTATATCCCTTTCTTCTTTCCGTAGGTCTTATAGCATAACCAATATGGCCACTGCGTTGTAATAAAGCATCATTTAAGGCTAGTCTTATATTACTTATTCCCAATAATTTATTATCACTTTCGCGAATTAGGAAAAATGTTTCTTGAGGCACTTTTTCTTCGGTAGGAACTAAAACTCGATCTTGCTCAAGTCTTTCCAGCCATTCATCATATTGTCCTATGTATTTATGTAGACCTCCTGTGCCAAATATATCCGAATTATAATCCTTAAATTCTTGAATATAGTCATATGCTTGTTGTTCATACTCTTTAGTTGGTTTTATAAATTTTAACTTCTCCATTTTATCTCCTAATAAGTATTATATCATATTCATAAGGCTATATAACCTATGAAATTACATTATCATTTTCAATCTTATATAGCTTATTGTAGTCTTCACAATTTTTCATTAAAGCCTCATGAGTACCAGTACATTTAACTTCATGATTTTTAATAAATATAATTTTATCAGCATTTTTAATAGTACTAAGTCTATGAGCAACAATTATTATTGTATGATCTTTTGCTAAGTTTTCGATAACTTTTTGAATTTTATTTTGACTTTCATTATCTAAAGATGAAGTGCTTTCATCAAACATTATTATATTGGCATTATTTAAAAGCGCTCTTGCTATAGCGAGTCTTTGCTTTTGGCCTCCAGAAATGGTAATGCCATTTTCCCCTATAAGGGTATCAAACCCATTCGCAGTAGAACATATAAAGTCATATATTTCACTTTTTTTACAAGCGCTTATAAGTTCAGCTTCGGTTGCCTCAGGTTTTATCAACAAAAGATTTTCTCTAAAAGTCATATTAAATATATAGGGAGATTGTTGAATATAGGCAATGTTATTTCTGATAGTACTTTCATCATAACTATTAATATCAATGCCATCAATAAATATTTTATTATTTTCTACTTTATAAAATTTATTAATTAAAGATAGAATTGTAGTTTTACCTTCACCACTTCTGCCCACTATAGCGGTAATTTCATTTTCTTTTATTTCTAGATTTAGATTTTTAAATAATTTCCTTTTATTTTCATAGGAAAAATCTAGATTATCTATTTTTATATTGCCTGTTAAGTTTGCTTTTTTAAAAGTTCCAAATTCTTCATTTTTAAATATGTTATCATCATATAATTCTGCGCCTTTTATAGAACTTGCTTCTACATTGGAAAGATTAACAATAAAACTAGAAAGATAATCAAATAATGAAGTTATATTTGATCTATAAGTCATAAATAATATAAACTTTGGAATAGTAATTATATTTTTAACATATAGGTACCACCCTAAAATAGGTATAGTTATATCTCTAATTAAAGCAAAAAAAGAAACTATAAAATTAGATTTAGCACTTATATTATTAATTCTTGTTTGTTCATCATAATATTTTGTCTGTTTTTTATCATATTCATCTATAATTTGGTCTACCATGTTTAAGCTTTTTATATCCTTGATACCTATTATAGCTTCTCTACTTAACAAGTTCATACTAATACCATTATTTTTCCAATTTTCATTATATAAAGAATTTATATATGGCATTAATAATTTATGATATATAACTTTTATAAGACTATATAATATATAAATCATTGATAAAATAGGAGTATACACTAATATAACAATACTATATGAAAAGCTATAAATTATTTCATACAAATTTGCTAAAGAACTAGTAATAACCGTAGATATTTGATTGGCAGAGTATATTCTATTTTGAAACTCTTCACTACTTTTACTATTAAAATTAGAAATTTCTAAAGATAGTACTCTTTTATAATTGCAATTATTAATTTCTTTTACCATCATGTTTTGGATTTTAACATTAAATATTGATTGAAAATTTTGGGCAATCATTTTTATGGCGTCGGCTAAACCAAAACATAAAACAATTAATATAAAATTATTAAAATTTGCTCCTGTAATATGTTCAATTATTTTAGCACTTAATATAGCGGTAAATATCGCAGATATTGAAGAAACAATATATATCAAAATTAATTTAAAATATACTTTCTTACTTACATGAGCTTTTTTTATTAGAAATATAGTATTTTTAAATCCTTTAATTTTATTAGGCTTTTTCTTCTTCATATTAATTACTCCATTTGTTTTGGCCTTTAGAATGGCAAAATATACTACTTTGCATATAATAATTTAGCAAAATTTACTGGTTTATTTTTTTCTTGTTCGTTTAGAGCTTAGGCCTCTTGCTTGTTTGGCATTGTCTACCATGACTAGATCATAAAAGTCTATACCGCATTTAGCATAAATTGCTTGTATTTCAGCAAAGGTAACACCTTCAGTATACCATTCAAAATATTTTTCATAATGGCTACTGTTTTTAAATAATAATACTCGGCCAGATACAGTAAATAAATTAATAACATCACAATCATCAATATGTGCATTTATTCTTCTAAAACCCAATCTTTCTAAATCTAGCACGCTATCTAAAGCATATACACTGTCATAAGAACAAGGGTTTAAATTTTGTTGTTTTTCGATAAAATCCGTTAAGTATGATAAGACCTTAAAACCATCTTCACGGCTCATGCCTTCGGGAAACATAAAAGGCTTAAAGGGGCAATTAACAACTCCCACATTTTCATCAGGTCCACCATATTGACCTGCGAATCTATGAAATTCAATATAATATAATCTATAAATATCTTGCTTGCCAATTTGATGATCTTCTAGGTCTGCTTCAAATTCATAATCTCTATTAAGAAGTAATGATGTATCTAAAGCTTTTGAGTTTAAGTTTTCTGTAAAATTCATTTTGCATTTCTCCTTTGCATTTTATGGCTCTTCGGTTGCCAAAAAACATTATAATTTTAGTTTTCCGTTAATATTTTTATTAAAGTTCTTTTCTTTTCTTCCGAAATTGGGCTTGATGCAGCCTTATCATGGCCTTTACCATTCATAGCTTCAGCAATAAGTCTAACATTGACATTATCTTTAATACTACGATACGAAATAGTGCCAGAGTCTAAGGCTATAAGCATTACAAAGTCCAAATCATAATTATTTCTTCTAATAAATTCTGTTATATCATTTCTATATTCATAATCAATAAAAACAATTCCTGCTTTTAAACCAAAGATTTCTTCATAGTAAATTTTACTTGCATAATTAGCTACTTTTTCTTCTACTTGGCACTTTTTGTTATTAATTAGCATATTTTCTAGTTCACTAAATGCAAATCTTTTTCCCTCAATCATGATCAACTTATCATACATTAATTTAATGTAACCATTACAACCAACACAGTTAAATAATAAAGTTAATTCCTGAGGCATTTCATCAGCATATTTTGTTTTCCACTCCCAAGTATCATATCTTCGGGTTAATTCAACAAAATCCGCTATTTTTTTATTTGTTTTATCTATAAAGCCATTACCTACAAGCCATTCATAAAATAAACTGGTACCACAACAAAGTCCTTTTTCATCGGATACTCTTATTGTAGCAAAATCATACTTATTATAGTTACCCTCTAAAGCTGATTTATGATGGTCAAATATTAAAAATTTATCCTTTAAATCATCGTCATTTGCCACTCTAGATAAAGTAGGTTCTTCAAGCCATAGATCTGTTACAAAAATCATATCATAATCATATATTTTCCCGTTATCATAGTATTTTTTGATTTCATCTTGAAGATTAAATGTCTCACATAATACATATTCAACATCATCAAAGGCTAATTTTGCTAAAACTGCATTGCCCATTCCATCTATATCACTTTTATGCGTAAATAATAAAGCTTTCATTATAATGCTCCTATATAAATTTATTAATTAAACTATAAAAAGTATAACATAAATTTGCGCATTTTAAAACTTGACCACCCAAAATCGAGCTTTTACGTTCTAATATAGCATTAATTTACTAATTGTATTATACATGCTATAATAATCTACAAATGTGGAGGACTTTATGGCTAATGATCATGTAGATGGTGGAAATGAAATTATTATTAATGACTTTAATTATCAAGAATTTGTTGACAAAATTTCCGAATGGATGCAATCCAAAGGAAAATGGGATTTTTTTCATTGTTATTTAACAGATAATATTTTTATTATTAATGCTGAAGGATATAATACATTACCGTATGACTCTTTAAAATTCTTAATTAGTAATGTACCGCAATATTTAAAAAAAGAAATAGGCCGTATTGGATTTCAAACAGTTTTAAAAGAAGTAAAGCAAAACAGAAACCATGCTTTTTATCATGATCGTTCGACTGATCCTGGTATAGTGGAACTTAAAGCAATTCTTGCCGAGTTGAAAGAAAAACAACCAGATGAAGCAAAGCTAGATGATAACCCTCATAAACGATAATTTTTTAGGCCAATTATTCTTCATTATGCTACTGTTTTTGATGATACAATTTCTGGTTCGCCGATCTCTAAAGTAAATAGAGAAAAAGAATATATAATAAATAATTATGTAATCAATAAATACCCTTATATTTTACTCATCGCTGTTTTCAATAACTTCCTCTAAAAATATTTTATCGTCAAATGCTCCCCTTTTTGAACTTTTAGCATTAGCAATTGCAATAACATCATCTAATTTAGCATTTTCAAGTTTAGCTAAATATTTTATTACTTCAATCATATCTGCTAATTCTTCAATTCGATCTTTCCCAGATGAATTTAAAACTTCTTGATATTCTTCATTTAACTTTTTCTCTAATTCAGTTTTATATTCATCATCTGTTAGAACCCTAGTAATTGGCTTTTCTCCATTTGATTTAATAATTTCAGGTATTTTATCTCTTACCAATTTGTTATATATTTGTGCCATATTTATCTCCTTTTCTATATTGGCATTTTCAATATGCAAGTATGTTTTCTAAATTGACAAATATTTATTTAGTTTCAATTAAGTATTTATCAATATTTTCTAATTCCTTTATTCCATTATTATTTTTTAATATTTCCATTTGATTTCTAGCAGAATCATTAAGTCTTATTAATCTTTCTTTTTGTGATAATCCTAATTTAATAAATTCAGCATTGGAATTTTCTAAATTGTTTAATATGACTAAATGCACTAAATCTGTGTAATCTCTAATATTTCCTTCTTTAGCTAATTTTGGATTAACTTCTCGCCATTCCTTTGCTGTCATACCAAATAAAGCAACATTTAAAACATCAGCTTCTTCTGCATATACAAATTGTTTTTGTTTTTCTGTTAATAATGGTACAATATAATTTTTTATGGCATCTGTATGTACTAAATAATTTGTTTTAGCTAAAACTCTATTAGCATGCCATTCAATTTTTTCTTGATATGCTTCATTCTTTTTTAACCTTTCAAATTCTTTAATCAGATATAATTTAAAAGTAGGACTCAACCAACTAGCAAATTCAAATGCTATATCAGGATGAGCAAATGTTCCTATACTATATTTTCCTCCCTTAGAATATATTCCGATGGCGTTTGTCCTATTAATCCATCTTTTTGGACTTAAAGTAAATGATGAATAGCCAACTTCATTATTTTTAATTTCACGGAATTCCGTGAAATTAAAATTTTCATTATTTAATTGTTCCCATAATCCTATATAATCAAATGTTCCTTTATTGCTCATCCAATGTATAATAACATTAGCAGGATTTTCAGGATTAGAATACTTTGCTAAATCAGTTAACGATATATAGTCGGTATCACCAATTCTTAAAATACCTATTTTATTGTTATTAACATTTATTTCTGTTTTAATTAACTCTTTTTTCATATTTACCCCCTTAATCACTAAAGGTAGTGTGCATAGTTTATACACAAACTACCTGTTTTTTCCTTTATTTATCTATATTTTTCTATATATTTTCT
>CANQIK010000027.1 GCA_947624085.1 uncultured Bacilli bacterium | reverse complement strand
AGGAGGTGGTTTGTATGGATAGTGACTATTACTATTATTGCTTTGATGATTGTAATTTAATTAACTATACAAAATACCAAAGGAGAAATAAAAAATTATGGAAAAGAAATTATTTGATATCCTAAAAGAAAGAGGATATGTAAAAGATTTAACACACGAAAGGGAAATTATTGATTTAGTTAATGGGGAACCTATGACTTTTTACCTAGGAATAGATCCTACTGCTGATAGTCTTCATATAGGACATTTCTTTGCATTAACTATGTTTAGATGGTTACAAGATTTTGGACATCATGGAATTATTTTAATTGGAGGAGCAACAGCTTTAATTGGAGATCCAACCGGAAAAAGTGATATGCGAAAAATGCTTTCTAAAGAAGAAGTTGCCCATAATAAAGCTGAAGTTAAGGAACTTGTAAAAAAATTTGTTAAAACAGATGGTGATAATCCTGCTATTATAGTTGATAATGCGGATTGGATTTGTGATAAAACTTACGTAGATTTTATGAGAGATATTGGAGTGCACTTCAATGTTAATACGATGCTTGCTGCTGATTGCTATAAGAAAAGATTAGAAAATGGGGGCTTAACATTTTTAGAAATGGGATATATGTTGATGCAAGCTTTTGATTTTGTTCATTTAAATAAGGAATATGATTGTAGACTTCAAATTGGTGGTTCAGATCAATGGGGAAATATTTTAGCAGGTGCAGACCTTTCTCGTAAAATAGGATTTAGTGAAGGAAAGAAAATAGATCCGTTATATGGGTTTACTTGTCCTTTGTTAATTAAAGCAGATGGAGAGAAAATGGGTAAAACTGCAACAGGTACATTATGGGTTTCAAGAGATAAAACAACCCCTTTTGATTTTTACCAAGCATGGATGAATTCTTTTGATGAAGATGTAGAAAGAAGTTTATCTTTCTTTACTAGAATGGAAATAACGGAAATTAAAGATTTATGCAAAAGAGACATTAGAGAAGCCAAAAAATTACTTGCTTTTGAAGTTACTAAATTAGTACATGGCGAGGAAGAAGCAATTAAAGCTAGAACAACCGCAGAAGAATTATTTAGTAGTAAAGGTATGTCAGAAAATATGCCTACTATAAAATTAGTTAAAAATTTATTAGATATTAACATTGTAGATTTGCTTGTAGAAGCTAAAATAGTGATTTCAAAATCTGAAGCGAGAAGATTAATAGAACAAAATGGTATTTCTTTAAATCAAGAAAAAATAAAAACGATTGAACAAATAATTACTGATAAAGATTTAACAGATAATTCATTAATAATTCAAAAAGGGAAAAAGGTTTTCTTAAAAATAATATTTGATTAAAATAATTTAATCGCGTAATCTTATTTTTTCATTAAGTTAATTTTCTTTTGCTTGCTATTTTTTAAATTGTTTAAATAAGTTTGCTAATTTTTCCTTAAATAGAATATATTATAACTTTGTTTGTTAAATTTGCTAGGAAAATATTTGAAGATATACTATAATTAATTTAGTATTAATGGGAGGTTTATATGACTTTAGAGGAGAAAATAGAAAATATAAAAGAAAATAAAGCAAAAAATTATTTGGTTATTTCACCTAAAATTATTCGAGGTGGAGCAAAATTAGTTGATAGCTATGAAACTCTGAGATTATATCAAAGCATGGATGAAAACACCCAAAAATTCGCTGAAGAAAAAATTGTTGATTTAATTTCTAATGCTGAGGGAAAAGAAATTCAAGAACGTATGACTTTTCATTTAATTTTCTGTGGAGATTTTGATGATTTAGATTGGCCTGATGAAATAGATAGTCCAAGTGATTATATAATGAGGAATAAAGATAAAATAGTGGCAGTTTTTAGATACGTAAAAAGCACTGAACAAAGAAAATCTTTTATTGACTTTGAACAAATGGAAACAATTTATAAATATGATTATATATATTTAGATTTAGCAAAATTACTAGAGGAATTTGATAAACATAATATTAAATATGAAATAGATACTACTGAAGATAGATATATTCCTGCTATGTACAAAGATGAAACGGCAACTAAATTTTTGATTAGTTATAGTCCTGACAAAGAAAATAAAAAAGGAAAAGCTTCGCAATTAAAAAGAATAAAAAAATCATAAATAAAATATAAATTTATATATTTAAAAATAGATTAAAACTTTTATTTTATAAGAATTTTTCTTCGCTTTTTTATGGTCCAATAAAATAGCATAGTATTTTCGGTGATATAATTGAATATCAATTTTTATAAAGAAATCTTCATTTCTCTTCCATGCTACTGATGGCATTAAAAAACTAGTCTCATCTAAAGACTAGCTATGTTCAAATAATGGAGCAGGTGAGGAGAATCGAACTCCCATCAGTAGCTTGGAAGGCTATTATTCTACCACTAAACTACACCTGCAACTGGTATTAATTATAACATATTTTAATATAAATTCAATATATAAAATAATGCAAATACGTATTATTGTTAAAAATGTCATAATATGGTAAAATTTATATATGTGTACGTGTGTTTCGATAGTGAGGAGATAGTTATAAATGGATAAAAATTATAAACGAAAATTTGGCGATTTAAAATATGCCAGAAGAATTAGAAACCTAAAAGGTATGGAACAGCTAAACATGGATCTAAAGCCAAATAGATCTGTTAGCTATGTTTATATTAATCAAAAGATGGATGTTACAAAGTTAGCAGAATATTTAGACAAAAAGAAAGCCGAAGGAAAACATATAACTTACTTTCATGCTTTTTTAGCTGGGATAGGAAGAACTTACCACTTAAGACCTAGACTAAACTATTTTATTTCCAATCGTCATTTATATGAGCATAATGATGTTTCCATTGCTTTTACAGCTAAAGTTTCCTTTGATGATTATGCGGAAGAAATGATGACCATTGTTCCAATTGAAGACAATGATAACATTTTTACAATTAGTGAGAAAGTTGTCAATATGGTATCAGCCTTTAGAGATAAAAAAGCTGTTAAAGAAGGCGCTAACTCTGCGATCGATGTAGTAGGGAAATTGCCTAACATTATAAGAGTTCCTTTAGTAGGATTTTTAAAATTCTTAGATAAAAAAGGCCATTTGCCTTCATCCCTTATCAAAGACAATCTTTATTATAGCAGTATAATAGTTTCTAATTTAGGCTCTATTAAATGTGGAGCAATTCATCATAATATGAATGATTTTGGCTGTTGTTCAGCTCTAGCTACTATGGGTGAAGTAAAAGATGAAGAAATAATTGATGAAAAGGGTAAAAAACAAATAAGAAAAATATGTGAATTTGGTATCAATTTAGATGAAAGAATTGGCGATGGCTATTATTTCTCTAAATCAGTTCATCTATTACAATATTTATTTGATAATCCAGAATTATTAGAGGAGGATTCTAATGCGCAAGTCAAAATTGAAGAAGTTAGATAAAGAGTTAAGACCTTGGTTAAGCTATTACAAAGATGATGGTATAGAAGCTAATTTAGAATATCCTGATTATTCTATTGTTGATATGCTATTTGAAACCGCTGAGAAATATCCAAATAATATGGCTTTTTACTATTATGGTAAAAAAGTTAATTTTCACGATTTTACTGAGAAAATTCGTAATGCGGCTCGGGCTTTAAAAAACTATGGTGTAAAAGAAAATGATAAGATAACGGTTTGTATGCCTAACACTCCTGAAGCAATAATTATTTTTTACGCCATAAATATGGTAGGAGCTATAGCAAATATGGTTCATCCTCTTTCCAGTGAAAGAGAACTAGAATACTATGTTAACCTAGTAGATAGCAAATATATCTTTGTTATAGACGCAGTTTTCGAAAAAGTTTATAAGTTATGTGATAGCACTAATTTAAAGAAAATAATTGTTGCTCGAGTATCTGAAGAAATGAACGTTGTTTTAACCGGAGGATATTGGCTTTCTAAAGGCCGAAAAATATCTATTCCAAAAAATGATCCTAAGGTAGTTATGTGGAGCGAATTTATTTATAACTCCCGTAATTATCAAGGTGATATAAAAGAGAAAAGAACCGCATATGATCCCGCAGTTATCCTTTACAGTGGTGGTACCACAGGTAATCCTAAAGGAATCCTATTATCTAATTTAGCATTTAATGCAATGGCTATGGGTGCTAAGGCTATGATAAAACAAATTGTTCCGGGAGCAACCGCTTTATCTATTTTGCCAGTTTTCCACGGCTTTGGTTTAGCAGTAAATATTCACACTCCTTTAGCAAATGGTATGGGCTGTGTTTTAGTACCTCAATTTGAAAAGAAAAAATTTGGCGATTTAATTCGCAAAACCCAACCTTCATTTATTATCGGAGTTCCTACTTTATACGAAGCTTTAATATCTTCAAAATTTGGCCCAAGAGATCTTGAATGTGTAAAAGCTACGATCTGTGGTGGCGATGCTCTTAATAAAACATTACGAGACAAAGTTAATGCTTTCCTAGAAGAGCACGGATCAGATGCTAGAATAAGAGTAGGTTATGGCTTAACCGAAGCAACTGCGGCTTGTTGTTTAAGCCCTGAAAATGCTTTTGATGATGGTATTATTGGGGCACCATTTCCTGATGATTATATTAAAATTGTTAAACCGGGCACTCACGAAAGAGCCGAAGTTGGTGAAGATGGGGAAATATGTGTATCCGGTCCTTCCGTTATGATGGGATACTATAATAACGATAAAGAAACTGTTCAAACATTAAGATATCATGAAGATGGTAAACTATGGCTTCATACTGGTGATGTGGGTGTTTTAAAAGAAGATGGCTTTTTCTACTTTGCGCAAAGAATTAAACGGATGATTATTTCTAGTGGCTATAATGTTTATCCAACCTATATAGAGGGAATAATTAATTCTCATTATGCCGTTTTAACATCTACAGTTATCGGTATTCCTCACCCATATAAAGGTCAAGTTGCTAAAGCGTTTATCGTATTAAAAGAGGGTTATAAGCCAACTAAACAAATTGAAAAAGAAATTAAAGATTTATGTGTTCAAAATGTTGCTGTATATGCTCTTCCCGCGGAATATGAATTTAGAGATAAACTACCACAAACTTTAGTAGGCAAAGTAGCATTTAGAGAATTAGAAAAAGAAGAAAAGGTAAAACGTGAGAAAAAGCAAAAGTAAGAATCATGTTGTTTCTGATATTGGTTATTTAATATTAAGACCTATATTACGGATATATGTCTTTCTTACTATGCATCCTAAACTTATTAATAAAGATAACATACCTAAAAAAGGCGGTGTTATTTTAGCAGGCACTCATACAAGTAAAAATGATTTTATGGTTGTTGGTTCAGGTACATTAAGAGCGGTTCACTTTTTAACTAAAAAAGAATTAATGGATATTAAAGGACTCAGAGGCCTATTTAAATTCGCAGGCCTTATTCGGGTTGATAGATCACGGAGTAATCCGGAAGCTAAAAAGGAAGCTATTGATGCTTTAAAGGCGGGAAAGGTTATATGTGTTTTTCCCGAGGGGACTATCAACAAAACCAATGAACCAATTATGAAGTTTAAATATGGTGCTGTATATTTTGCTATTGAAACTGGCAAACCTATTGTACCTTTTGCTATAATTGGTAAACCACGAGCATTTCATTATAACAGTAAAATCATTTATGGTAAGCCTTATTATGCTAAATCTGATGATGTTCAAAAAGAGTGTACGATATTAGAAAATAAAGTTATTGCTTTAATTAAGGAGAATAGTAATGAAAGATAAGCAAAAAGAACCTCATAAAAGCGCATATACTTGTTTCAAATTCATTTTAGGAGGATTATTTAAATTATATTATCGTCCTAAATTTGTTAATAAAGAAGTTATACCTACTGAGGGTCCTATCATTGTATGTGGTAATCATATTCATATTTTAGATCAATGTTTTCCTATTTTATGTACGAAAAGAATGATTCATTATATGGCTAAAAAAGAATACTTTGATGGTAAATTTGCCTGGTTTTTTAAAGCTGCCGGGTGTATAAGTGTTAATCGTAGTATTCATGATCAAAAAGCCAAAGATGAAGCTTTAGAAGTTTTAAAAAAAGGGTATGCTTTAGGAATTTTTCCCGAGGGAACTAGAAATAAAACAACGGAGCCATTATTGCCATTTAAAATGGGGGCTGTATCGCTTGCTCAAAAAACCGGGGCTACAATCGTACCTTATGCTTTGACAGGCAAATATAAATTTTGGAATGGTCACTTAAAGGCAACCTTTTTAGAGCCTTTTAAAGTAGGACCTAATGATGATTTAGAAAAAGCTAATGAAAAATTACGTAATATGATTTTAAAAGAACTTACTAAAAAAGAGGATTAATCTAGATATTTAAGAACCTCTTCTTTATCATCAAAATGATATTTTTTATTCTTGATTATTTGATAATCTTCATGACCTTTACCTAGTATTAATAAATAATCTTGTTTTTTAAGGAGTTTAACTCCTTTTTTTATGGCATTTGCCCGATTTTCTATTACTTCATAATTATCAGTTTGTAGGTCTTTGGTTATATCATTTAAAATATCTTTTGGCTTTTCATCCCGAGGATTATCACTAGTAAAGATAACATAATCAGAATAATTAACGGCTATATTACCCATGATAGGTCTTTTGGTTTTGTCACGATTGCCTCCACAACCGATGATGGTGATAATTCTATTTTTCTTAAGTTCATTATAAGTTATTAAAGTTTCCTTAACAGCTTCAGGACTATGAGCATAATCGATAACAACATAACCTTTACTAGATTTAATAAGTTCATTTCTACCTTTAATAGGTTTTAAGGAGTTAGTAATATTAATTAAATCATGAAGATCATAACCTAGATTTAGCATAATATCAAGGGCTGTTAAATAGTTATATATATTATACTTGCCTACTAAAGGAACTGATACTGTATAATGCGAATAATTATAAGTAAAGTTAATAATCATACTTGAGGCATATAAAGTATAATCAAATAAATCTAAATCACCCTTAGTACCAATAGTTGTATAATATCTTGCTTTCTTTTTAAAATACTTTGAAGCATTATCATCATTATTTAAAACAATAGGACCCTTTAAATACTTTAATATTTTAAGTTTAGCATTTAAATACTTAGCCATTGTATGATGAAAGTCTAAATGGTCTTGGGAAAGATTGGTAAAAGCTCCCACTTTAAACGTGATACCATTAACTCTTTTTAAAGCTAGGGAGTGAGATGATACTTCCATTACAATATGGGTAATTCCCTCTTTTTTCAACAATTTAAATATTTTATTTAAAGTCACGATGTCGGGGGTGGTATTATCTAGAGTTACTTTTTCACTACCATAGTAAAGCCCAAGTGTGCCAATATATGCACATTTAACTTTAAGAATGGTAAGCATTTGATATACTAATAAAGCCGTAGTTGATTTTCCTTTAGTACCGGTTATACCTATTATTGTGAAATCTTTAGTTATTTTTTTATTTTCTTTACCAACTTTATTAACTAGATATTTATAAGAGTTTTTAACATACTTATAATTTTTAAGTTTAAGTTTCCTTTCACCTACTACTTTACTTGCTCCTTTATTAAAAGCTTCTTCAATAAAATCATGGCCATCATAATATTTACCTTTTAAAGCTACAAAGATATCCCCAACTTTAATATGCTGAGAATTAGTTTCATAGTTCATTAAAAAAACACCTCTTATTTAAAGGTATTTTTAATAGTTTTATTTTATGCTTTTTTTATTAAATCTTGGACAAAAGCTAAATCATTATGCGGTATTTTTTGATCTTTAATAATAATATAATTTTCATGACCTTTACCGAGTATTAAAAGGGTATCATTATCTTTTAGTAAAGAAAAGGCTTTTGCAATAGCTTTTTTACGGTCAATGATAACTTCATAATTTGCTCCAGTTATACCTTTTAAGGTATCATTTATAATTTGCCTTTCATCTTCATTATGAGGATCATCATCGGTTAAAATAAAATAATCCGCATATTTTTGGGCTATTTTTCCCATCAAAGGTCTTTTTTTTCTATCCCGATTGCCAGGGCAACCAAAAACAACATAAGTTTTCCCCGTGGTAATGTGAGCTGCTGATGTTAAAACTTGCTTCATGCCATCAGGCGTATGGGCATAATCAATAATAATTTTATTTGTCTTATAATCAATCATATTAATACGACCCGCGGGTTTTTCAAGATTAGCATAATTTTCATTGATTTTATCAATATCAATTCCTAAAGAAACTAATATTCCAATAGAGGCCAAAATATTATAAATATTATATTTACCAAAAAGATGGGAAGTTACACTATATTCATGATTTTTATATGAATAAGTAAATGCAGTATAGGCTTCATCTGTTTTAAGGCACTTAATATCACAATTTGCAAATCCATAAGTTAGATGTTTTTTGGTTAAGAAATTTTTACCATATTTATCATCGGTATTAACTATACTTATGCCATCTTTTTTTAAATTATTAAAAAGTATTTGCTTAGCTTCCATATATTTAGTCATCGTTTTATGATAATCTAAATGATCATGAGTAAGGTTTGTAAAAACAGCTATATCAAACTTTAACCCTTTTAATCTTCCCTCCATTAAACCAATACTACTGGCTTCAATAATAGCAATTTCACAGCCATTATCAATAGCTTTTAATAAATAAGTATATAAAAGTAAAATATCAGGAGTTGTATTAAACGTCTTTTCAAAACAGTCATTATAATAAAAACCTATGGTTCCAATATAAGCGCATTTGATATTTAATTTTCGAAGAAGTTCATAGGTCATATATGCAGTTGTGGTTTTACCATTTGTACCGGTTAAAGCTACTAACTTTAGTTTATTTATTTTAGCACTATATTCCTTGATTAAAAGTTCAGTTAAATATTTATCGGTATCTTCAACATTAATAGTTTTAACTTGATAAGTTTTATTATTAGAGCAAACAATACATTCTGCTCCATTTTTAATAGCATCTTCTATATAATTATGGCCATCTACAGTATAGCCTTTAAGAGCTACAAAAGTGTCGCCTTTTTTTACTAAACGGGAATCAGTTTTAATATTCATGATAAGGCCACCTTTCTTTAAGGTTCATTATATATTATATAAATGTAAAATTCAACTTTAATAGATGATAATAATATGTCAAATTAAGATAAAATTATAATGTATCCTAGCTATTTTAGGGTATAATTTTAATTAGAAGGCGGTGCTTAATATGTTAATTCTTGCTAAAGCTATGATGGCCCTATTAATAGGATTTATATCGGCGATAATATGTGGGACGATTTTAATACCTATTTTTAGAAAACTTCGTGTCGGGCAAATTGTTAATGGACTGATATCTGAAAGACATTTGAAAAAAGAAGGAACGCCTACAATGGGGGGACTTATTTTTATTATTCCAGTTATAGCTTCGCTTATCGTGTTATACATCATGAATAGTATTCAAGTAAGCTATAATTTAATTATTTTAGTATTTGTATTTCTAGCTTATGCTTTTTTAGGCTTTGTCGATGATTTTATTAAAGTTAAATATAAACGTAATGACGGTTTATCAAGTGCTACTAAATTTATTTGTCAAATGATAATTGCTTTAATATTTTTTATTTTATACAAAGAAAGTGGGGGAAAATCTACTTTAGAATTTAGTTTTTTAGGCCTTGAAATTAACTTAGGTTGGGGCTATGGCTTATTTATTTTCCTTTTATTAGTAGGTACTACCAATGCGGTAAATATTACGGATGGGCTTGATGGCTTATGTGGGGGATTATCAATGATTGCCTATCTTGCCTATGGTATTATAGCCTGGAATTGTAGTTGGTTAGTAGGCCATCAAGAAATTGCTATTTTCTGTTTTGTTCTCGCGGGAGCTTTATTAGGCTTTTTAATGTTTAATGGCCACCCCGCAAAAGTTTTCATGGGCGATTTAGGTTCTTTAGCTTTAGGAGGCGCCTTAGCGACAATTGCTATTTTAACTAGACATGAAATGTCTTTAGCTATCATCGGCGGAGTCTTTGTTATTGAAGTTTTATCTAGCTTAATTCAAATAGTGGCTATTCGTCATTTTAATCGTAAAGTTTTTTTAAAGGCACCATTGCACCATCATTTTGAAGAGCTTAAATGGCCTGAAACAGATATTGTTAGATTATTTTATACCGTGGGTATTATTTTAGCTCTTCTTGCTATAACTTATGGCGTATGGCTATAGAATTATAATTAATAGCTTTACACACAGCTTATTGTTTTGTGTTTTTCTTGTGAAAAAGATGGTATAATTAATAATAGGAAAGGAGTTATGAATATGAAAAAAACTTTAATGGCAGGTGCTATGGTGGCTTTGCTTTTATGCTGTACAGGCTGTGGTAAGAAGTTAGTATGTTCAGGCGATTTGTACGGCATGGATACTAATTATACTGTTAAGTTTAATGGTGATGATAAAGCAACATCTGCAACCGTGGAGTTCAAAATAGATGTTAAGGATTATTTATATCTAGACGAAGAACCTACTGATGATGAAATTGAAGAAGCTGTAAAAGAGATTGAAGAAGAGTACGAAGACATGGATGAATATGAAAATGTAAAAGTTACTCATAAAGGAAGTGTTATTACCATAAAGGCTTCTCATTCATTTGATGAAGATGATGAAATGAGCTATGATGAAACCAAAGAAGAACTTGAGGATATGGATTTAACTTGTAAATAAGGTGGTATAAAAGCCATCTTTTTTTATGATTGAAGTATTACCTTTTTAATGCTAAACTGATTAAGAGGTATTAATGAATAAAGTTCATATATTAGTTGCTAGTCAAAATCCTGGTAAAATTAAGGCGGTAACCCAAGGATTTGCTAAGTTTTTTCCGGCTATGTCGGTGGAAGGTATCGCTGTTTCATCGGGCGTTTCTAAACAGCCTATTAATGAAGAGATATATAAAGGGGCTCTAAATAGGTGCTATAACCTGAAAAAATATGCTAAAGAGCATAATATTACAGCTGATTATTATGTGGCTGTTGAAGCAGGGATAACTAATCTTTTAGGACCATGGGTTAATTTAAATTTAGTTTATATAGAAAATAAAGAAGGTATTAATTCAACAGGCATTAGTCAGGGTTATCCTTTTCCAGAAAAATATTTAGAAGAAATTAAAAATGATGAATTTGGCAAAGTCATGGATCGTCATTTTAATCTAGTAAATTCTGGCCAAAATAATAGTGTAGAGTATTTATTTTCTAAAGGAAATATTTCACGGATTGATTTAGTAAGAGATGCTACCATTTTATCTTTAACTAAATTCATTAATGAAGATATTTGGTATTAAAAAAAGGAAAAGTTTTATTTCCTTTTTAGTTTGCGTCGCCATTTTAAGAAAGTTGGTAAAAACTTATACCAAAGTTTTTTACTAATCATATCAAATTCGCCAATAAAACAAGTGTAAGTGCCCCCAAGTTTTCTTTTATATTCATGGAGTGCAGCATAGTTTTTATCTGGGCAATGTGGCTCTCCACACGTGCCAAATAAATCTAAGAAATCATACTTTTTATCTATTGCATATTTTATAGCTTCATAATAAGCGCGATTAACTGCAAAAGTATAAGTTGCTAAACTATTATTACCAATATATAAAGTCCACATTGCTCTATCAGTATACGGACATATCAGAATAAGGGAAATAAGTCCCTTTGGATATTTTCCCTCATAAGGCCTAAAAGTTTCGATATCTTTTTGGTATCTAGCTATTTGATTTTGCGTATCAGCCATATGTTTAGCACTAATTTTTCCCTCTTTAATTTCAGCTTGTAATTTAGCAAGGGCATCTTTGGCTTTAGCTAGTTCTTTATCTGGATAGATTTTAACAGATATATAGTGAACACTTTTAGTTTTCCCAAATTCTTCAGAAAATTTTTGAAAAAAGTTTTTGGGATTACCATTAAAACCATCTTTTGCAGCAATATTTTTCATTAAACTATAGAAAGTATCCGTATCATAATAATCAGATATTTCTAAATCATAGTTATAACTTCTTTTAACCGTTTTAAGATATGTTTTATTCATATCTTTTTCTATTTCTTCAAGCGATCTTTGGGTATTAATTCTAAAAGTAAAACGAGGTTGATTACGCGTAAATAAAGTAGTAAAACCTCGATGAGTATAACCAAGTTTAACTAAATCTTCATAAACTTTGTGATTGTTTTTACCACCCTCTATAGGTCTTGCTTCTTCATCAATATCTTCATAAACAACTCCTGGATCAAAACGAAAATAAACTGCATTTTGCTCTTTTAAATACTTCTTTAATTCAGTAGTCCATGCCTCTAAAAGGGCATAATCATTATAATCAATAAGAGGACCACGCGGAGCATAAAAATAAGTCATATGAAAAGGAATATCTTTGCGCATTGCAAGACAAACTGCTAGTAAATTATCATTATCATCTTTAAGGCCTAAATAAACAGGCGTTTGAACCCGAACAGTGCAAGTTTGCCCCCATGCATAACTTTGCAAAAAGTGATTATATTTACTATTTTTAAAAAAGTTTTCATATTCTTCTTTAGTTAGATTATCAACTAGTTTCAATCATATCACCTGTGAATATTATAGCATTATTTTCTAAAATAATATATAATGTTTAAGAAATGAGGTATTTATGGGTAAAATTATTTTAACGGGCGATAGACCGACAGGTAAGTTACATATTGGCCATTATATAGGCTCTTTAAAAAATCGGGTAAAACTCCAAAATGAGGGTGACTATGAGCAATTTTTTATTGAAGTTGCTGATGCCCAAGCATTAACTGATAACTTTGATAATCCCCAAAAGATTAGAGACAATGTTATTGAGGTTGTTTTAGATTATCTTTCAGTAGGTATTGATCCTCAAAAGGTAAATATTTTTATTCAAAGTGAAGTACCTGCTTTAACAGAATTAACTTTTTATTACATGAATTTAGTTAGTTTATCAAGACTTATGCGAAATCCGACTGTTAAAAGTGAAATTGAAACTCGTGGTTTTGATAATAACATCCCTAGTGGTTTTCTAAATTACCCTATATCTCAAGCGGCAGATATTACGGCATTTAAAGCTGATTGTGTTCCCGTTGGCGAAGATCAACTACCGATGATTGAACAAACTAATGAAATAGTTCATAAATTTAATGCTATTTATGGCGATATTTTAGTCATTGCTAAAGCATTAATTCCTAATAATGATAACGAGGGCCGAGTTCCTGGTATTGATGGTAAAGCTAAGATGAGCAAGTCTTTAAATAATTGTATTTATTTATCAGATTCTCCCGAAGAGATTAAAAAGAAAGTTATGATGATGTATACTGACCCTAACCATATTAAAGTGGAAGATCCTGGTAAAGTCGAGGGTAATATGGTATTTACTTATTTAGATTTATTTGTAACAAATGAACATTTTGCTAAATATTTACCGGAGTATCATAATATAGATGAATTAAAAGCTCATTATCAAAAGGGTGGCCTTGGCGATGTTAAAATCAAAAGATTTTTAAATGATGTTTTAAATGATGCCCTATCTGAATTTAGAACACGCCGTAGTTACTATGAAAATAACATTGAAGAGGTATATAGAATAATTGCTGAAGGTACTAAACAAGCTAACATTGTTGCAAATGAAACTTTAAAAGAAGTTAAAGAGGCAATCGGTATTGATTATTTTAGCGATGATAAATTTCTAAAAGAAATAAAAGGAAAGTTTAGTGAATAATGAAAAAGAAAAATATTATTATCATTAGTATTTGTTTAGTAATCATTCTTATAACCCTTATAGCAGGCTATAAAATATATAATTTTCGCAAGTATAGTTTTAGTAATTACCGTTATGAATATCTTGAAAAATTTGTAAGTAAATTTAAAATTATAGATACTATTGAATTTAAAAATGCTGATTTAAAAGATGATTATTTAAGTTATAAGAATATTAAAATAAAAAATGATTATCAAGACTTTAAAGAAACAGATCCTTTGTATATTGGTTCTTTTGAAAACGGGGGAACTTATACCTTAACCGAGGGCGATGAAACAAAGGCTACTTTTTACTTTGGCATTGAGACTTATACGATAAAAGATCTTTTAGAGTATATGCAAGCCTTTAGTGCTGAAAAAGATGATAAAGGTAATGTTAAAAGAGAAGATAAAGTTAATATTCAAAAATTCTTTAAAGCTAACTATATAAATGATGATTATGATTTAATTAAATATGGCTTAGAACATAAAGATGATAATTTAAATATTTTCTTAGATAGTGTTAATACAAGAAAATCGATAACGTTAATTTACGCAGCACTTAATAGATTTATTGGCACGAGTAATGATATCTACCTTATTGAGGGAGATTATAAAGGTTATATGAGTGTTAATGAAAAAAGAAGTACAACCGAAGTAATTGTTCGTTTACTTGGTGGAAAGAATAAAACCTATTATTTTTGTTGGTACTATGCTAATGATTATTATACTTTGGATGATATTAAAAATTTTATGAATTTTATTGCGATAAGTTAAAAAGACTTATCCTTTTTTATTATTGAATGAGCCTTAAAAATGTGTTAGTATTATAGATAATAGGAAAGGGTTGCACGATGGCCAGTTTTGGGAAACATTTTGTGATGGACGGTAAACAAGTCATAAGTCAAGATGCTGCCATTAAAAGGGGAACTTTTTATAGAATTACTGTTTTGACCGATCGACTTGTGAGACTAGAGTATTCTAAAGGTGGTAATTTTAATGACAGACCTACTGATTTAGTAATAAATCGGAATTTTCCTGTGCCTAAATTTAAACTAGAAGAAGATGACAAATATCTAGTAATTACAACTAAATATTTTGTTTTACAATATATGAAAGAAAAACCCTTTAAAGGTCCTAGCTTTGCCCCCGATTCTAATCTAAAAGTAAAATTATTAAACACAGATAAAGTATGGTATTATGACCACCCAGAGGCCCGTAATTTTAAAGGTTCAGCTTTTAGTTTAGACGATTTTAAAGGGGGAACTAAAAAGCTCGATAAAGGCTTATATTCAACTGATGGCTTTGTTTCAATTGAAGATTCTTGCCCTTTAATAATAAATGAACAAGGGGTTGTTGTTTCCGAAGTAAATGATAATATAGATATTTATCTGTTTATGTATAAAAGAGACTTTGGTTTATGTTTAAAAGACTATTTTACTTTAACGGGTAAACCTACCATCATACCACGGTATGCCCTAGGAATATGGTGGTATAGAGACCGAATTTATTCTTTTGAAGATACTAAAAAACTGGTTAATCGATTTAAAAAGAATAATATCCCCATTAATGTTCTTCTTTTAGGAGAATTTTGGCATACCAAAGATTCCCAAAATATTAATTTAAAAAAAACGGGTTATACATTTAATCTGGAGCTATTTCCTAACCCCTCTGAATTTGTTAATACAATGCATGAAATGGGAGTTAGAGTAGGTATTAATATTGACCCTGATGAGGGGATAAGACCTGATGAACCAGCATTTCAAGGCTATGCTAAAGAGCTTGGGGTAATGCCTCAGCAAACAATTCCTTTTAATGCTTTTGATAAAATGTTTATGCTTGTTTATTTTGAATATATTATTAATCCCCTGCTTACATATAATGTTGATTTCTTCTGGATAGATTATAAAAGAGATGTCCGTAATTTAAGAGCTCTTATTAACTATCATATTCGTGATTTTAATCGCTCGGAAGAAAAAAGGCCAATGCTTTTAACCCGAAATCCTGGTGTTGCTGCCCATCGTGATGGAGTCTTATATTCAGGCGAAACAGTTGTCAGTTGGGATACCCTTAAATATTTACCTTTTTATAATTCTAATGCTAGTAATATAGGGATATCTTGGTGGAGTCATGATGTCGGAGGTTTTAAAGGCGGTACGGAGGATGAAGAACTCTATATAAGGCACGTAGAACTTGCAACCTTTAGTCCTATTTTTAGATTTAGTGCTAAAAGAGGAATTTATTATAAAAGAGAACCTTGGTTATGGGATTATAAAACTTATAATATTGCTAAAAGTTATACAGAGTTAAGACTTAGTTTAATACCATATATTTATACTGAGGCTTATACATATTCAGATACTGGTATGCCTTTAGTGCAACCCCTATACTATACATACCCAGAACTATATGATGAGCCTGATTATAAAAATGAATATTTCTTTGGTAGCGAATTATTTGTTTGTCCTATTACAACCCCTAAAGATAAAGTTATGAATCGAACTATTCACAGATTATTCTTGCCACGTGGTACCTGGTATGAATTCCAAGGCGGTAAAAAATTTGTGGGTGGGAAAAGATATGTAACCTTTTATAAAGATGAAGATTATCCAGTTTTTGCTAAAGCCGGAGCTATCATACCCCTTGCAAATTTGAACGAAGAATCATATAATTGTTGTGATAGTCCAGAAAGAATGGAAATCCATATTTTCCCTGGTCGTAGTAATACTTATGTTATGTATGAAGATGACGGAGTTACTAAAATGTATGAAGAGGGCTATTATATTAAAACCGCTATAGATTATAACTATATGGAAAATAATTATACTGTTATTATTCATCCTGTTGATGGTAAAACCCGAATAATACCAGAACGAAGAGATTATAAAATAGTTTTTAGAAATACTCATCAAGCTGAAAGAGTAAACATATATATTGATAATGATATGATTGAGGAAAATATCTCTTATGAAGAAAATAATAATGATTTTGTTGTTAGAGTAAGTGGTGTACCTACAACAAAGCAACTTACTATCAGTTGTAGTGGTAAAGATATTGAAATTGATGCAGGGCGTATTTTAAATGAAGACATTAATTCGATTATAACTGATTTAAAGATACCAACAGCTGTAAAAGAAAATTTATCAAGGATTTGTTTTAGTGATTTAGATATTAAAAAGAAAAGAATTGCTATCCGTAAGCTTAAGAAAAAAGGCTTAGATTATATATTTATAAAAATGTTCATGAAACTATATGATTATATAGCGGATATTTAAAAGAAAGGAAGTATATTATGAATGATGAACAAAACAATTCAACCAGTTTAGAACAAAATACTCCAACTATGGAGCCTATTAATACGCCTTTAGATAGTGCTAACTCTATGCCAGGAACAACTGAACCTGAGCAAATGACTACTGCTGTGGTTAACCCTAATTTTATGGAGGAAGTTCAAGAACCTGTTACACCTGTGCCTCCAACAGGAGGATTGGAAACACCTGTTGCTAGTGTTCAAGAAACTCCTAATTATGAGGGAACTCCTAAAAAGAAAGGACCTAATAAAGTTTTAATTACTGTTATTGCTGTAGTAGCAGTATTACTTCTTGCTATTGGAGGCTATACTGCATATCTTTTCTTTGGTGTAAGCCCTAAAAAAATGCAAGATAAAGTAATTGACCAAATGTTTGCAACTGCGAATAATTTTGCTAGTAAGATGGATTTATCAAATTATAAGCCAGACGCTAATACTATGAAAACTAGTTCAACTATAAGTTTCTCTACCAGTGTTAGTGAATTAAGTATTTTAAATAACTATGCTTTAAAACTAGATACTGAAATGGATAGACAAAGTAATTATGGCGCATTTAAATATTCATTCTTAGAAAATAATAAAGATTTACTTGGTTTGAATGTATATTTATTAGATAATAAAACTTATCTTGAGTCTAGTGATTTATATAGTAAAATAATTACAATTGGTGATACAAACCTTAATGTAAGCGATATTTTTACAACATTTGATGATTTATATAATACTTTGGATACTAGTGATAAAGCAGTTCATTTACTAGATACTTTAAAAAAGAGCATTAAAGAAGCATTTAATGAAGATAAATATGAAAGAAAATTAGAAACTGTTAAATTAAATGGTAAAGAAGTAAAAGCTTTCAATAATAGTTATACATTTGGTGCTAATGAATATAAAAAATTAATTACTAGTATTCTTAATGGTATAGCAAATGATGAAGAGTCTTTAGAAATAATAGTCGACTTTATGAATGATATTTTATCCGCGGGAGTTGGAGATGTAAATACAACTCAAGAAGCTGAAATAACTGAAGAAAGTCTTAAAGAATTAATTACTTCATTTGTTCAAAGCCTTGAAGAATCAGAACCTACTGGTACAGGTAATAAACTATATTTTAATGTATATACTAGCTTAATAACTAATGAAACAATAGGCGTTAAACTACTCGCTAATGATTTTACTTTTATTGAGTATTCTAAAGATGGCGATACTAGTAAATGCAAATTATCTTTTCCTTTAAGCGAATTAGCAGAAGGTCAATCTATTTCATTTGAAACCTCTACTAAGGGAGATAAAACAAACTTTGAACTTAATATGAAATATGGTCAAGGTACTGATAATGTTCAACTTATGTCTGGTTCAATTGAAAGTACCGATACTAAATCAACTATAACATTAGATTTAAGTACTCTAGGCACAGTATTAAATTCTTTATTAGTATATAATAGTGCTATGGAAACTACTGAAAGTACTTTACCTACAATGGATTTAAACTCACTAATATTAACTATGACAACTGAGGATTTAGATAATGAAAATAATATTGAAATGAAGATAGAAGTAGGCTATGGAGAACAAACTTATGATTTAGCTATGAAAATGCATAATACTGTTTCATTTGATGAAAGTATAACTAAACCAAATGTTCAAAATGCTGTTCCTATGGAAGAAGTTAATCAAGAAGAACTTTATAATAACTTATTAACTGCATTACAAAAATCTGATTTATATAATATGATAGCTCCTTTAATTCAAATCCCAGATTTAAGTGATATTCCTGACATGGACTTTAATGAACCAACTTATTCTGAGCACTGTGAAGAAGCTACAAACTGCAAATGTGATGGGGATGAATGTATATGCCGTTATTTAAATGATGATTTTAAATATGAAGATATAACTTGTCCAAATACAAACATATAATAAAACAAGATATTTCACGTCAATTGACACACAAGATTAGGAATAATCTTGTTT
>CANQIK010000026.1 GCA_947624085.1 uncultured Bacilli bacterium | reverse complement strand
ATTTATATTAAAATTTTCATTTTAATATCTTTTTTGTTTAGTGTGATCATTTTTCCATAAAACTTTTCACACTATCAACGTTTTAATTACTATAACATATTTTTAAAGGAAATAACATAGTTAATTAACAAAATAAGGATTTCCTCTTGTACCATCACCTTTAGAAATTATAGCATTATCTTTTAAATAAAACACAGGATAGATATAGCCAACATCAATACTATTTTCTTCAAGACCATAGACATTAGCCATTAAGCCAGGATCGGCTAAAAGAACATAAGGCTTTAAATACTCTTCGTTAAGAGATATGGCTTGATAATCATCTAAAGATAATAAACCTATTTTACTTGTTATTTTATCCCCTTTTGCATTTAATACCCATTCATGATTATTAATCATATTTTTAATATATTTACCTTCATTATCTAGGAAAGAAGCTGATAGTCTTTCTAATAGGTCGCTACTCCATGGAGCTACCCCATAGTATTTAGTTTTAACCATTTTAATACCATCTTTAGTAATAGCTAAAATTTGATAAAGTTTATCATCAGGGCAAAATTCATCCCGTGAGTTAAGACATACACAATTATTTTCTTTAATATCTTGCTCTTTTAAATATCTTCCCTCACTACAACTAACTTCTTCAACCGCTATCTTGCCTGGATAAGTCATATTTAAAATATTGCTTTCACTACTAGTTGCATGAAAATAAGCATTTATTTGCCAAGTTTGATTAGCAATAGCACCCCCATCATTAATGATATAGTAGGAAGCTAATAATGTTTTTAAATCACTTAAATTATAATTTTTTAAGATGATATCTTCAAATACTATTTCATCATCTACTTTACCACTCAAAGTTAGTTGGCCATCCTCACTATAATAACCCTCGGGATTTTGATCCCAATAATAATAAAGATTATATTTACAGACACTTAAGGTATTTGTTTTATTTCTAAGTGATATTTTATATGTTAAAGAATTTAACTCTTTATCGACATTTTCACTGGGAGTTATAATATCCATTTGATTATTTTCATCGGTATAAAATGATGGCCTTAATCCTTCATTTTCTTGATTTGCTTTAGCCTCAAAATAAGAATTAATAGCATAGTAAATACCAAATAAAGCTAAAAAAATAGCAATTATTATGACAACCATTAAAGTAATGGCATTTCTTTTTTTTATCACACTATTTTTCTTCATATTCTTCTACCTTAAAATAATTGTATAACATTTTAACAAGATAATCAATTAAAAAACAAGATAAATAATTACCTTGCTTTACCTAATTCACTGGTTTTATTTTCTAAGACTTCACAAAAATCTTCATTTACAGCGATGATATTTTTTATGTTAGTAATAATATGCAAGCAATTATTCATATCTTGGTTTAATTCTGTTTTTTGCCAGTAATTTTTAGTTTCATTATAGGTCTTAGTATCATCTTGATATTCTTTTTCATAATATGCTAAAGCTGTTTGTAAAGCCTTAGCAATAATCCTTTGAATGCTTATTTGCTCATAAAGATCTTCTATATCATATTCATCTTCACTAGCTTTTGCTACAGCGTTTTTTACAGCCTTAAGATAAAGCTCTACACTACTTATGCGTCTTGCACTAGCAAAGGAATCAATACTTAAATTAATAGTTTCTAAAAAAGGTTTAGATCCAAGTAAACTAATAGGAAAAGTATCAACAGTTTCCTCGCTTAAAACATAGCCGAAGTCTACTATACTTTCCTCATACATCTTCGCATATTCTTCGGGAGTATATGTAACCATAATCGTATCAGGATCTACACCATACTGTGCAAGTTTCTCCGCAGCTGTTAATTGTTCTTTTTTTATTTCCTCATCTTTAGGCATTTCTATCTCCTTATTGATGATTTTTTCTCAAGACCAATAACAACAAATTCTTTAATATTACTTAAATCCTCTATAAAATTATCATATAACTCTTTTTTTAAATATTTTTTGTATTTATACTCTAGCATTTCAAATAACTTATTTAATTCATCTAAAATACTTTCATATCCTTCTGCAGTCTCATCATCTTCTACTTCTCTTATTTTATCAAGTAATTTTTGATATTTAATCATTAACTTTCGAACAACTATTTTACTTATCTTTTCAAAATCATAAATGGTAATAGTTTTAATACTTTCTTTCATGCTTGATTTAGGCGTAAAAGTATAATAATTTTCCGCCGTAACTTTAATTATTTTTCTTTCTGCATTATTTTTAGTTACTATATAATTACTCATCTTTACCACCCACTAAATCCGGTCTATTTTCTTTGGTTATTCTTGCTTTTTCCTCTTTACGATATTCCGCGATTAATTTATGATTTCCCGATAATAAGACTTCCGGAACCTCGTAGCCTCTAAAGACTCTTGGCTTCGTATATACCGGATAATCTAAAAGGTTATCATCAAAGCTTTCACTATCAAGAGACTCACTAGTTATAACACCCGGCAAAAGTCTTACAATGCTATCCGTTATAATCATCGCAGGAAGTTCACCACCAGTTAAAACGTAATCGCCAATCGATATAACTTCATCGACAAAATTTTTAATCCGCTCATCTATACCTTCATAATGACCACATATTAATATTAAATGTTTGTACTCTTTTAATCTTCGAGCTTCTTTTTGCTTATAAAGCTTACCTTTAGGATCAAGTAATATAACATGACTTTCAGGAGTTTTAATATCTTCTAAAGCTAGAACGATCGGTTCACACATAATAACCATTCCCGCACCACCGCCAAAAGCTGTATCATCAACTTGATTATTATTTAATTTGGTATACTTACGATAATCTATTAAATTAATAGTTACTTTCTGTTCAGTAATAGCCCTTTTAATAATTGACTCGTTTAGAAAACCGGTAAGCATATCAGGGAATAAAGTTAAAATGTCAATTTTCATATAACCTCCCATGTAAGCTCTAACTAAAGTATAACATAAAAATCACGATATTTTTAGCTTTTTCCCCTCTTTTGTATATAAAATATGCTCTTTTTTAGCAAAATAATCAACATATTCATCAATTAAGGGTATAAAAAAGCTATTATCAACCTTAACAAAATTATAAGAAGTACCTAAAAGAATATCCGTAACTTGGCCAAGATATTCATTTTTATCCATTACTTTGGCGCCAATTAAATCCTCAAGGAGATATTCATCATCAGTTAATTTTAAATCTTCTTTATTAATATAAACATCTTTATTAATTAGATGATTTACTTCATTTATATCTTTTATATTATTAATGGTTATTAAATAAAAATTTTTATGAACACGCACTGATGTTATTTTGTATAAATTATCATCAATTAAAAGTAGCTGGTTTTCCTTAAAAACCCTATCTTGATATTCAAACTGTGATAAAATCTTTAGTTCGCCTTTTATTCCATGACAACCAGTTATTTTGCCGACATAAACTTTATTCATTATTAGCCTCGTACATAATAATTGAAGCAGCTACGGCCGCATTTAAGCTTTCTACCGTTTTATTAATCGGAATATAAACAAAGCCATCGCATAGTTCTTTTGTTTCAATAGCAAGACCGTTACCCTCATTGCCAATTACAAAAGCGTATTGCATAGCTTTATAGTTTTTAATACTTTGGCCTGAGCGAACATCAGTGCCAATTATTTTGTAACCCTTATTTTTAAGTAAAGAAATCATACTTTCTAAATCACTTTTAATTAAATTAATGTGAAAAATCATCCCCTCAGAAGCCCGAATAACTTTTTCATTGTACATATCTACCGAATCATCACTTATGATAATTGTTTTAAAATTAAAGGCTACTGCTGAGCGAATAATCGTTCCTAAATTACCAGGATCTTGTAATTTATCAAGAAGCAAAACCCGTCCTTCAATATTATCAGGTAAGATATAGTTACATACAGCCATTATACTAGGAGGATTTACCATCATGGAAAGTTTAGTCATAATTTTTTCATTTACAACATAACTGGGCACATTAAAATTAGTTTCATAGGTAGCAATTATTTCTTTAACAATGCCTTTTTTTAAAGCTTCTTGAACAAGATTATCACCCTCGACTAAAAAAGTATTTTCAATATCACGATACTTCTTCATCTTAAGTTTCGCCCAAGCTAAGACTTTTTCATTACTTGTACTAGTTATTTTCATTTACGGAGAGCTTTCCTCCTTTCTTTATAATCTGGACACGCTAAAGCAACAATCTTCCAAAAATCTTTAGAATGATTGCGTTCATAAAAATGAGCCATTTCATGAATAATTACATAATCAATTAATCTTTCATCTCTTTTAATGAGTTCGGTATTTAAAGTAATACTATTATCGCGGGAATTATTAACTCCCCAACGAGTCCGCATACTTCGAAATTTAAGTTTATATTCTGGCAAGTTTTTAAAACACTTAGCACAAGTTTCCGCTTCTTTAGTAAAAACTTCTGTGTATTTATCTTTAACAAACTTCTCTAAAGCTTCTTCATTTTTAGCATATATAAAGTCTTCTTCAATTTTAACATCCTCATACTCTTCACTAAAAATGGTTTTATATTCTTTACCTAGTAGATAAAATCTTTCATTATAATTCTTTTTATCTAAAGCGGTATTATACATTTTTAATAATGAATTTTCATTCTTTTTAATAAGTTTTACAATATCTTCATCTAAAGTACCTTTAGGACAAGTCACGATTAAATCAGCATTTTCGTTAAAGCGAAAATACATATTACGATTATTTTTATAAATAACGTTTACTATTATCGGCGTGTTTCCTAATTCTACTTTCATACTCTCATTTTAACAAAAATTAATAAGATATTCAAATACTATTAACGGCTAAGTTTAATATTAGCAAGTTCTTCTTTTAAGAGCATAACATCATTTAAATTATAATAACTTTTATAAACTAAAGCATAGAAAATTCCTTCAATATCATCTGGCATAAGCCCTTCGATAATAAGACATAATCTATTTAAGGAAACATATACTCCATTAATATTTAAGGTATAAGGATTAATAACATACTTTTCTAAAAAAGGGGGAAGATTTACTTTATGCTTAGCTTTAGCAAAGATTTGGAAATATTCTAAAGGAATAAGACTTTGGGTATTAGGCATTAAGTCCTCACTATTAAAGGTCCGATAAAAATCGGGTTCATAAGAAAAGCCTAAATTAGTAGATAATACCATCATATAAAGTTCAGGTAAAGATTTATTTAAAATATCATAACTTTCCATAGTGGTAATATCTTGACCATTTTCAATTAATAAATCTAGTTTTTCTTGAAGATTTTCACTAGCAATAAAAGATATATCTTGAGTTTTACTTTTAATACTAATTCCATATAAACTTAATATAGCTATATTATCATGTAAATCTTTTAATAAAATATCTAAACTATTAGGATAATTTCTAATATTTATGTCAGCTTCGGCAAGTAATTCTAAATTTTGTATAACTATTTTATAACTTTCATTATCTTTTTCTAATAAATATAAATTTTGGGCAATAAAATCAGGCGTTAAAATACCTTTTAGAAGCAAAGATGTAACCTCTTGGATAGTATCTAATGAGAAAAGAGGCAAAACACTTACGTTAGGAATAGGTATCGCAAATTTAGCAAAGAAATTTAATTTTTGCTTTAAATCCAAACTATACATATTGCAAAGGAGTAGAGTATCATCTTTACTTACTTCATTAATGTTGATGCCAAACTCACTTAAAATAGGTTTTAATGCCCTTTTAGAACTTATTAAAAAATTATCATTTTGTTTTTGAATAGCGCTATCACGACGTGAGTTAAGTTCATAAATATAATCTAGAAGAGTATGTTTTATTTCATCATCAGGGCAAAGGGATAATAATTGCTCCATAACATCAGCATTTATGTAAACAGGATTTTTTAAAATCCTATCAATGATTTTTTGAATTGCTACGTTATATCGGTTAATTTCTTTTAATTTTTGACTATATTTTGAGCGACTTGCATAATATTGTCTTTCAATACATTTACAGGAATTTATAACATTATTTATATTTTTTCTAAAAATAAACTCGTCAATAATCTTTTTTCCTATTGTATCGACTTTAAGTTTATCAATAGCTAGTAAAATGTCGGCTAATTCCCATAAGTTATTATTTTTTAAGCCATATTTGTCAAAAAGACTAGCAAATTCATTTAACTCATCTTTATGAAATAAGTAAACTTCAAGATAGTTAGCTCCCTTTTTTACATAGTTTAAAACTGAACTGCTATATTCTTTTAGTTTATCGAAATCCACTTCGCCATTTTGAAGAATTTCCGATGCAGAATGCATAAGCAAGAAGCCAAGAATAATAGGAAGCTTTTCGTGAGTAAATAAAGATGAATACCGATTTACAAATTCGGATATTTGGTCAAAATCTTTGGGATTTAGTGATGTCATGTAAGATAAAAAAGCCTCTTTATAAGAAATTAGAACCAAAGCCTCAAAAGGATTTTTTAACACTTCAAAAAATACATCTAAATGATGATACCCTTTTTCATCTAAAGCATAAATAGCATTACTATTTATTTTCTTACTATTTAAATAATCAATTATTTTCATTGTAACTCTCGTTTCTTAACATCGCATAAAGCAATAATATCATCCAAATATTTTTGGTGTTCGGCAATAAAAGCCGGATCTTCACAACGGGATAAATATTCTTCACGTTCTTTAAGGAAGTAATCATTTATTCTTAGCATTCTTTCACGATATTCCTTTGAAGTAGTATGTTTTTTTAGGAAACAATCAAGGATTAAAAATTTATTTTCACCAAGTCTAGTAAAAATAATTCTTATTTGGCCTAGTCTTAATTCAAATAGTTTTGAAAGATGTATTACTTTAAGACCTTTGAATTTGCCATCGATAATACTCATAATAAGTTCAAGTAATTGAGGATAAACATCAGATGGAATTTCTTTTTCAATTCTTTCAAAGGCTACAACTCTATTTAGTGAAGTTCTAAAAAATAACATATTTTGTTTATTTTGTGAGCTTATAATTAACTCTTCTTCCATTTCAAAATCATTTATAGCATTGTAAATATCTACTAGTTCCTTGCTCATAGCTTGAATATCTTCATCAGTTATGGAGTTATTTTCATAAGCAAGATTACTAATACTAACTAAATCTTTATATAAGGCAATTTTGAGCATATTAATATATTTTTGATAATTAGTAAAATCACCAGCAAAAAAATCATTTAAAATATCAGAAATTGCTTCAATAGGTGTACTGATTATTTTTTGATACAACTCATTAAATTTTTCATCAACTTCTATTTTGGAATCTTGAGTTAAAGTTTCCTTTTTACTTGGTGCACAGCCAAAAGAAATAGATTTACTAACTACGGCACTAGATTTACTTATTTCGCTACGCTTTTGGTAGCCAGCTTCAATTAATTTTATTTTTTCATCGATTGACATCGAACTATTATATTCCATATCGAGTTTTTCCCCCTTAATTTCTATTCGCCTATTATAATATAAAAAGTCTTATATGTCAAAAAAAGAAGGAATTTATATTACTTCAATTAAGCATTATTTCCTTCTTCTTGTTCTGGTTCAGTATCAGTTTCCGGCTCTGGCGTTGGATCCGGTTCCGGCTCGGGATCTGGAGTTGGTTCAGGATCCGGCTCGGGCTCGGGGTCAGGGATTGGATCTGGAGTTGGATCTGGTTCTGGAGTTGGAGTCTCGCCCTCACTAGGCGTAGGCGTCTCAGGAGTTGGGTTTGGCTCTTGTTCACTTGGCGTTGGCTCACTTGGTGTTGTTGGCGTACTTGGAACAGGAACTGCATTATTAACTTTACCATTTACATAGACTGTTACGGTATAAGTTGCTGTCTTGCCATTTTCAGTTTCAGCCGTTATTGTAACTGTTCCTTCTCTAAGACCTGTCATTGTGCCACTGCCATTAATTACTACAATTGAGGTATCACTACTTGTCCACGTTGTATTCGTAGTTGTTGCATTACTTGGCGTTGGATTAATATAAAGCGTAGCCGTTTCTCCAACAGCTATGGTAGTCCATCCTTCAATGAAGAAGCTTTCTACAGGAATTTCTTTTTGCGTAATTGTAATTGTTACCTTTGTACTATACTTACCATCACTTGTTTGAACAAGTATTTCTACTTCACCTAAAGCAACAGGAGTTAAATTACCCTTTTCATCTACAGTAACAATCTCTTCATTACTTGATGAAAATTGCAGATCACTCATTTTTACGCCATTTGGTAAAGAAATTATCTCCACTTTATATTGGTTTTTCGTATTAAGTAAAATTTTCATAGTCTTATTTCTAACACCAATAATATCTTCCCAATGAGCTTTTAACGTTATATCTTTGGTAATTTTTGTATTAAAATCAAATTTTTCATCATTATAATACCATCCATCAAAAACAAAACCCTCTTTGGTAGGATTAGTAGGCTTTTCAACTTTTTTATTATCTTTTACTTTAACATCCTCTATTTTACTGCCACCGTCAGTATCAAATTTAACAATATGTTTTTTTAAAGAACAACTTTGAGCAAAAAATACTAGTGTTATTAATAAAAGAGCACGACATAGCCAAAATTTTCTCTTCTTATTTATATCACTCATTACTTACAACTCCTTTCTAATATATAAAAATTGCTTAAACTTAAGTTAAGCAATTTCATAAAATCGATTACTTCGTTAAGCAATGCTAACTTAATCATCTAATAGATTATTAAATCGTAGATAAATTATTCTATCTATCAAAAATTCTAGCATGAAAGATATATTAAGTCAATTGCTAACCTTTAGCTTTAGCATAGTACTTTAAAAAAACAAAAACCTAATAAGCTTAATTAAAACTTATTAGGTAATATTTAAAAAACTAAAGTTTTTTTACTAATGTTGGATACTTTTCTTTAACACTTGGATTTTGTTCATAAAGTGATATTAAAGTATCATCAAATGCTTGATCATCTAACTTTTCAATTTCGTCACAAACTCTATCATGCTCTTCTTGATTAAAACTATTTACAACTACAGTACCATACTCACTTTCGTAGGCCGTAGCATACAAATCTGCATCTTCAAAATATGCTTTTTGAAAGCTTTTATTTATATAAAAGTAATAATTATCATCAACTAAATAACAATTATCCCCCATAGTAGTAGCTCTTATCTGTGTAGTTATAGGGAAAGTTTTTAATAGCTCTCCAGAATAGTCATAAATAAAAGTATTATCTTTATTTTTCAAAACAACAATATGTCTAAAAAGCTTTACATAATTAAAATCTGTCCAAATCTTCAATTGTTCAATGTCATCTTCAATATCACAAAATCTAAATTTGTCTACATTAAATCTAGCAACATCATAAGTTCCATCTGGTTTTTGCAAGGCCATATACAAAATTTTATCATCACTATTTTCAAATACATTTTGATCCTTAATGTTAGGATAACGATAACCATTTATCTCAATTGACTCATAAATAGGTTTAATAATTGTCTTATTTTTATAAAAAAGTCCCATTTTGCCATTTTGAATAACCAAATAGCGATTTTCACCTAATGGGACAACATCATCATATCCTTGTAATAAAGAAATTTTATCATAATAGCCAAACTGAACCATTCCCTTTTTTCCATCTTTTTCATATATTAAGATTCTTGCGTTGCTTTCAAAATTGATTACCTTGCAACAATTAACTATGCTCTTTCCATCTGTTGCCCTAATAATACTACACTCATCTTCATTATATACCTCATAATACGTCCTATCTATAATTCTTTTTACTTTATCATATTTAGGAGGTATTAATCCTCGTATTTCGCTAGAGCCCGTTAATAATCCAAGTTTGCCATCTTTAGTAAAATAATAATCGCCATCTTTGTATTCTATTGCATCATACTCCGTATCTAGTAATGTTTGACAAGGATTTGGTCCTTTTAATTCTCCTATAAAGCCACGCACTAACCCATATTTATTATTTTGCTTGATTACAAAATCATATGCTGATTTTCCATTTTTTGTCAAGCATTTAATATCATCACAGCCAGGAACATTAAATAACGTCTTACCAAAATGAAATGATTTATAACAATTTCCCCAAACATAATATATGGTAATATTCGAATCTTTTTTACAATAAATTAATCTCTCATCGTTTTTATCGCATTTTATTTCGTCAAAGATAGGACTTATTATTTCTTTTCTTTCATCATCATCACATTCAAATCCAAAGAAAAATTTATTTTTTCCTTGGGTAAATATTGTTAATAGACCTACCTGTTCAATATCATCGTACTCGCAAGATTTAACCCAACCATTTTGGCATGAATATAGCCCTTTTTTCCCATCTATAGAGACAGAGAAAAGGGATTCTCCATATTCACAAGATAAAAATTTTATTTCATCAAATTCCTCTTCAAATATATTTAGGGAAGTTCTATAATTTTCTCTACAGAATAAATGATATTTACCAGTACTAGAATCCTGTAAAATATAAATTTTTTTACCACTAATTTCTCCACTATAAACTTCTAACCAATTATCCGCAAGCATTTTTTCCTTTAAAACATCATAAATTCTAGTATTATCATTGTAATAGTTTAGTTGAAATAATAATGCACTATCATCATCATAATATGTAGAATCATAACGTCCAAAGCTACCAACAACTTCTCCTGTTCTAATATTAATTAAGCCTGTTTCCCCTGCTGCATTAGTTGCTGGCGCTGTATCAATATCATAATACGCATCTTCTAAATTATATAAACTCTTTTCCTTAATAGTTGCACTTACTTTTTTCATAACCTCTACCTCCTATAAAATAATGCTTTTTATTTTTAACATACAACCTTTATTTTTAAACATACTTTTTATATGTAACTATAAAATCCAAAAGCCTAATAAGTTTAGTTTTCTTATTAGGATATTATTTAAAAATTAAAGTTTTTTTACTAATGTTGGATACTTTTCTTGAACACTAGGGTTTTGCTTATAAAGAGATATTAATGTATCATCAAATGTTTGATCATCAAACTCTTCAATTTCGGCACAAACTCTATCATGTTCTTCTTTATCACGGCTATTTACAACTACAGTACCAAACTCACTTTCATAAGCCGTAGCATATAAATCCACATCTTCAAAATATGCTTTTTGAAATTTTTCACTTATATAAATGTAATATTCATCGTCAACTAAGTAACAATTATCCCCCATAGTAGTAGCACTTATTTGAGCATCTACAGGAAAAGTTTTTAATAGCTTTCCTGAATAATTATAAACAAAGGTATTATTTTGATCTTTTAACACTGCAATAGAAGAGAAAAACTTCACATAATTAAACCTTACTTGCTTCCAAAATTTCAATGGTGCCTTACCAAATATGTCAAATTTAGCTATATCATAAGTTCCTTCGGATATTTTTAAGGCCATGTATAATATATCGCCATATAACGTGTGCCATTGCATCTTTTCTAAATCATCTTGGTTTTTAATATCAAGATAACTGTAACCATTTATCTCAAAAGACTCATAATTTAGTATAATAATTTTTTCGCCTCGACAAAAAAGGCTCATTTCCCCGTCTTTAATAACCAAATAACAATGATTTCCTACTTCGATAATATCATCACAATCACTTAATAATGCTAAATGATTAGGTATGTAGTTTGTACGTAGCATTCCCTTTTTTCCATCTTTTTCATATATTAAGATGTTTGCATATTCTTCATATTTGATGATTTTACAACTATTTACTGCCATCTTTCCTTCCCGTACATTAAAAATACTACAATCTTCACCATTATATACCTCATAATAAGTCCTATTTATAATTCTTTTTATTTTATCATATTTAGGAGGTATAAATCCTCGATCTTCTCTACTACCCGTTATCAACCCGAGCTTGCCATCTTTTGTAAAATAAAAATCGCCATCTTTAATTTCTATCGCATCATATTCTATATCTAGCAACATTTTAGAAGTGCTTTGGTCAAGATCTTCCTCACGATATCTAGCTCCACAAAGTAAGCCAAATTTGTTATTTTTTTTGAGTAAGAAGTAATATACGTCAAGTTGCCGTTCAAAGCGACCTTCGCATTCATCTGCATAGAGTTTAATATCATCACAGCCAGAAACATTAAATAATGCTTTACAAGAATAAAATGCTTTATAATATAGTTCATCAACATGATATATAGTAATAGTTGAATCTTTTTTACAATAAATTAATCTTCCATCCTTTTTATCGCATTTTATTTCGTCATATATAGGACTTATTATTTCTTTTTTTTGATAATGAACGTATTCGACGTGAAAGAAAAATTTATTTTTTCCATGGGTAAATATTGTTAATAGACCTATCTGTTCAATATCATCGTACTCGCAAGATTTAACCCAACCATTTTTGCATGAATAAAGTCCTTTTTTCCCATTCATAGATACAGCGAAAAGGACATCTTGATCTTGAAGAAACACTTTATTTTTAATAAATAGAAATTTTATTTTATCAAATTCCTCTTCAAATATATTTAGGGGAGTTCTAAAATTTTCTTTGCAGAATAAATGATATTTACCGGTACTAGGATCTTGTAAAATTTTAATGCGCTCAAAATGTATTTCGTCAACCACTAGCCAATCATCGGCCAGCATTTTTTTATTTAAAACATCATAAATTCTAATATAATGTTTGCCTTTTTCACGATAGTTTAGTTGAAATAATAATTCATTACTCTTATCATAATGTGTAGAATCATAACAACCAAAGCTACCAACAACTTCTCCTGTTTTAATATTAATTAAACCGGTTTCCCCTGTGGCATTAGTTGCTGGCACTATATCAATGTCAACGTGCAAATCTTCTAATCTGTATATACTCTTTTCCTCATTAGTTGCACTTACTTTTTTCATAACCTCTACCTCCCGTAAAAGATTAGCTCTTATTTTACCATACAAGAATCGAATTTCAAATATAATTTTGCTATCGTTTAACGCTATGGATAAGCTTTAGTTTTGCATTTTAATTTGTTGGCCTTCAATTAACTCATAATTAATTAGATGAGATCCATCCAGATTTTCTTTATGCATATCCACACCTGTAATTTGACTATTTTCATAAGTAGTATAATAGTAAATTCCTTTATCCATATTACAACATGATGAATAAATTGTTATCTCGTATTTATCTTCACCCATATGAACTAAGCCTCTTTGTTGATTTACCGAACCTAAAATTTGAAAAAATTGGCTAATACTTTCTGATTCACTTTCACCAGATAATGAATTCATTTTCGTAAAAGTTGCCTTTACAAATCTTGAGGCCGAAGATAAATCACCAGGTAAACCTAAGCCACCTAAACCTTTGCTATAAATATTTAGTTTTAAATCTTTAGCAAAATTATTTTGCGGTGGCTCTATCGATAAACCCATATAATTATTTAAATTAAACATATGAATGTCAAAAGTTGGATTATTAGTAAGTACCCCTACAGGATTATCATAAATTTTCAAGCCTTCTTTAACGCTTTCAACAGTTATACTTCCTTGTTTATCCGCAATAATCCAATGAAGAGGTGATGTTGGTAACTCCTCACTAAAATTAATATTAGCTATATTTATACGACTTAATAATTCTTTTGCTTCATTTAAATTAGCACAATTAGCTAAAATCCAGGGTATAAACTCAAAAGGCGCTATATTATCCTTATTAGAATCTATTTCTTTATAATCAGCACTACCAGGAAAATTTAAACCAGCCATTCCTAGGCCTTTTTCATTAATTGCATCATAATATAAAGGATAATCTGAAGCTACAAAAGCCATACCAATTATAGCATAATGACTCTTCACCTCGCCCATCGTTCTAAATTTAAAGGGATAATTTCGAGGCGTAATAGTAACTGTTTCCTTATAAGAATATTCTAAATCTAGATTACGACCAAAATAATGATCTTTAGTATAATATGTAACAGCCGTACACATAATAACTACCTTCTTTCTATAATTTGATAATATCACGATTTATAGATTATAACAATAAAGATTAACATTAAAAAAAGACTAGCATAGCTAATCTTTTCTTGAATTAATGAATATAACAACGGATAGTGCACCAAGAACAACAATTATCGCCGGAACAACAATAGCTAAATAATTTCTTTTTGGTTTTTCTTCTACCGTTTTTTCTTGAGTAGTATTTTCTTTTTCAGTTTCTTTTTCTGAACTAGGTTTATTTTGCTCATTTTCTTTTTTATCTGTTATTTCATCTTCACTACTTGTAACATTATCATCATTTTCCGTAGTGCTATTTGGTATTGTATTTTGATTTGCATTAATATTTGGTGTACTATTATTAGTCCCCATTTCATTAGCATTTTCATTAACTTCACTATTTAGAGGCGCACTTTGAGTTGTATTTTCAAAAGTTACATTTGGGGATGCTTGATTAGAATTATTATCACCAGCTTCTTTATCATCGGTATCTTTGTCAGTAACTTCGGTTATGATTTCGCCTCTTTCCGTAGTTTCTTTTACAACATTAATCATCATTTCATAATATTCATGGTTGCTATCACCAGCATAAATAATTTTTAGTTCATTAAGCCCATCAGTTAAGTTAGAACCGGCATCGGCCCATGTCCAACCTGTTGGCAGTTCAATTTCACTTAAACTATTTGTAGTGTAAGAAACCGAAATTGTCTCTTGAGGCATTACAGTAGGTTTTTTAGCTTTTTCTATTTCAAAATTTAATGTAACTTCATTACTATATAAGCCTTTGCCTTTAACTTTAACGCTAGCCATACCCGCATTTATATTATTTTCAAAATCTGTTAACTCATAATCAATTTCATGTGTTAATTTATGATTGTTAGGACTATTTTTGACCATAACGGTAGTTTTTGGTTGTAAAGCTAAACCTGTATAAGCTACCTTTTCAAATTCGAATGCAAATTCTTCATCATTTAATTCAATAGTAGGTTTAGATGTAGAATAAAGAGTAAAGGTAATAACATAATCCGTCTTATTATTATCACTATCTACTGCCGTAAAGCCAACATGATATGTACCAATTGTATCTAAAGAATTATCTTGCCAATCAGTTAACTCTTCATTAAGCTCAAGACTTATAGGCAGTTGATATAAATCATCTTCTTCATCAGTTACTACTAAAAGATTTTTAAAATAATTATAGTCAATTAAAAGATTATCTTTATTATCTATGTCAAATCTTAATTCTCCATCTTTTTGCGTTATAACAGGAAAACTACCATTTTCTCTTGTAACTAAAACTATTTTTTCAATAGTATTATAGTTATCAGCGTCTTCGCCAAAATATTTAACTTTTACTTGGGTTGGTTCTCCCGGATTTAGTTTTCTTTCTGTTTCGCTAGAATCCCAATACCAGTTTTCAGGTAGAGTATCATAAGGTGCATATACTAATCTTGTGATACTTTTATCTAAGGTTATCTCATCTGCCGGCATAACCAAAGGATGTTCAGCTTTAGCAATGTCAAAAGTAAATATCTTTTCGCCTACATAAGCACCCATACCTTTTAAAGTGATTTTACCTGTTCCAGCATTTATATTATCACTATAAGTAAGGGTATAATCTTCATTTAATACAAGCGGTTCATTACCATTACGAACAATTAATTCTGGAGTTTTAGGTGTCCCATCATAAGTATATCCTCCCGTCATGTAATTAACGGTTAAATCATCAACCTTCGTTCTTGTTGTTGTATTTTCAAAAAGATTAACCATGGCTGCCGAAGCAAAATCATTGACAGAAGTTAAAGCCGTAAGTCTTACATATTTAGCTAAAACTGGCTTATCTAAAATATAAGTTTTAATAGTTTTATCGTTAGTCCATTCAATTTCATCACTAACTAATGTCCAGTTTTCCCCATCCATACTAATTTCTAATTTAGCTTTTAAAAAGCGACCATTTGAACCGGTATCTTGTCTAGGTACATATTCAATCTTCGATAAATCAATCGCATCATCTACAACCTCAAGTTGAATCCATCTTGCCATATCATTTTTACTCCAAGAATTATGCCAAAAAGTATTAATATTTCCATCAATAATATTATCGCCAGCTTCCGCTTTAGAATTTTGCGTTGAAACTGAAACCTTTAAACGAGAAATAGGAACATAAACTTTAGTTTTATCATCGGAATCTTTTTCAAAGCTTAAAGTAGTATATTCACTTGGAAGATAATGACCATGAGCTCCCTCCCGAACTAAAATGGTTTTAGATCCTGCTAAATCAGGTAACTGTTCGGTAAACTTCGTCCATTTAATCGGATTTACACTCATTGCCCATTCCATTGAATTAGTTGTGCCAATAACTTTATTTTCTAAATCATTAGCATATAGATTACTTGGCATAGTACCATTTTCAATATCAATAACGGTAACGCTACTACTATCTAAAGTTCGATTATTATCTACTAAAATATGAACTACGATATCATTTTCAGGATTAATTTTAGCAAGTTTGCTTGTCAAATCAGCAGTTGTGCCTTCACTAACGGTTGTCCAATCACCTTTAACTTCTTTCGTTGTTGGATTATAAGAATAGTTTAATGAATATTCAAATGGTTGAGGTGTTGATAATACTATTTTATTAGCATTTTCACCATCAAAAGAGAAAGTTATAGTTTCATTTTGTTCGCCAAGAAGACTTTCTGCTACTTGTCTAACAGCTTGACTTTGATTATATTTTGTACTATTAGTTTTTAGATATTCAAGTAATTTAATAAATGAATTTTCTACTACTAAACGATGACCTGAATCTAATTTATCATGAATTAATTTAAGCATATCATTCATAGCCAAAGGATATTCTTCTAAATTAGCCATAATTTCATAACTAAGTTTATAATAATCCTCAGATGTTAGACTCTTATCATTTAAATAAGTTTGAATTAAACCATACCAACCATCTAAATTAAAGTTTTGGATAGCGCCAACATTTTTTAGTTTATCATCACTATTAGCTATTCCTACTATATCACGGTAAATAGCTCTTTGTTCTTTAATATCTTCATCATACATTTCAGCGATGAACGTATACTCTAGTGCTTTTAGATAATTGTCATAATCATCAAGAGCCTTTTGGGCAAGAATTACATAACTTGCATTAAAATTAGAGGCATAAGTATTAGTTGTTGTACCCCAGTTAAGAGGTAATCTTTCGCCTTTTTCCGTTCCACTTGAACGCGCCCAACCACTTACATCATTACCAATAGACCAAGTTGTTTTATAAGTTCCATCTTCGTTTTTAACTTTATTTTGAATTAAATAGGCAGCGTGAGCCGGTTGTCTTGTAACCGCTGCGACAATACCATAAGAATTGTTAAGGTTTTCACCTGTTTTGGAAATAGCCCCACAGACACCGTCTTCTTCCCATACAACCCACAATCTAGGTTGGGTATTTGTATCACTTTTTATACCCCATTCTGCCGTATGATAAATGTCATTACAAACAGTGTTACGCACATAGCCTTCTCTACCTGGGGTGTTAATATCAGGTGCACAATACCTTGAATTTTCTTTATAATAGTTTTCATCAGTATAAGCCCATTTAAAACTACCGTTATACCAGATATATGTATAAGGGTCCATACCATTTTTACCCTCATACTTTGTACCTTTTAAATTACTACTATACCAGTTTAACCAAGGAAGTTCGGCATCGCTTAAACGAGCATCCACAACCCATCGCATTTCTTCAATGGTTAAAGATTCAAAATTATCAGTTTTAAAGGTCATTTCGGCTGTTGCATATTCCTTTGGTAAGTTTTCATGTAAATAAAGATCTTTAAATGCTTGATAACGTTTAACAGGATCGGCAATAACCGGTGTATTATTAGCACCTGATTGCCAGAATGCAACAGTTCCAGAGTGCGTTAAAGAAATAGAAATCATCATTTTAAAGAATGTTTCTTTATTCTTTTCACTATATTTGCTACTAGTTAAATCATCATGATATTCATGATATAAAGAACTTAAAACATTAAAGGAATTAACATAGTTTCCTAAAGGTTCTCCCCCACTTATATAAGCTTTTAAAACATTATAATTTGTAAATAACCATTTAAGCGTTTCTACGCGATCGGTATCATCGCTAGTGGCATAAGCTTGCATAACTTGATAACCTACGCGATTAACAAGAGTTCTTTGAAGCAATTTTAATTCTAAAGTTTGATCCTCTAAAATTTGTTCAGGCTTATAGTTTTTTAACTCTTTATCATATTCTTCAATACTTTTAATCCAATCTACTTGAGTAGCAGTATTAGGATTATGTTTTTGGCTATTATAAATCATAGCATTAGCATAAACGGCATGATCTGATGTGTTATTGCCATTAATATCATCAACAAATAATTTAAGATAATTATACTCTCTTATTGGAATTTTTACTTCTTTAGCATCAGAAATACCCTTTAAAGCTTCCGTTTGATATAACTCCGTATAGGTTTTATTATCTTTAGAGGCTAAAATAGTAAATTTAACTCCATTACCATTAGAACTTGCATAAGTATCAACACCAAGATAAGCTGTAAATGTATCATAGCCTAAAGCTGTAAAATCTGTGATATCAAATATTAATGTACTTTCAGCATGAGCAAAAAGCCCATTAATAAAGTATTTTCTTGTGCCATCAACATTTAAAGAAATCAAATCACCAGGTTCATTTTGATTGATTTTAAGTGCTCTAGCATCATTCCAACTACTCTTCTTTTCTAACATTTTATCCGTATTCCATAGGTCCGTTAAATAAACATAATCTTTTTCGTTAGAGGCGGTATATGGTATCGATGAAGCACTAATTAAAGTAGCAGTATCTTGCTTGTTAGAAAATATAATAATGGAGATTAGTGCAAAAACACCTACTATAATTGTTAAAGTTAAATATGTTTTAATTTTGCTTTGCTTTTTCATAAAGATACACTCCCATCTCAATATCATATGTATAAAATAAAATGCTAATTAATTAACTTTATCTATTAGCTTAATTTTACCACATTGGTATCATTATTAAGTGCTATGAAAAGCTACTTGACACCATGAAATAAAGAAGGGGTATCGAGTCTCCTTGATAATAATATTTAAGTAACCAGCCACTCCCCCATAAAGTGATAAAATTCATTTATTTAAAGTTGACATTATTTTACTATATTTTTACAAATTTGTCAATTTTTGGTGGTTCGCAAAACTATTTTAAAAATTTTTGTAGATTATTTTTGAAAGTGCACAGAAGTTGTGCAGTTAATTTTAGAATCATATATAATATCTTCCAAGCAATTTA